>CADBUA010000158.1 GCA_902797665.1 uncultured Lachnospiraceae bacterium
ATCAAAACATTGTCAGATGGATATAGTTAACATGAAAATGAGGATGCTCGGGATATAAGGGGTAAATATTGGCGATACATTAATACAATGAACAAATGCAATAGTAAATTCAATAGTAAATTCAATAGTAAATACAAGAGTAAATACAAGAGTAAATACAAGAGTAAATACAAGAGTAGATACAAGAGTAAATACAAGAGTAGATATAAGAGTAAACATTACTTCTGATAGCATTCATCAAATAAAAAACATAAACGCTCCCTGACAGAGAGGCGTCCCCCATCCGGGGCGCCTCTCTGATTCTTTGGGCCGTGCGGGAGATGGAAAGTGGAAAGTCTGATGCTTGAAGGGAGCGGGTACCCTGACTACAATAGCGGAAAGGGTACGAGAGGATTTCAGGCTTTGCCGCAGGCGAATCCATCGATCTTTTCGTATACCGCGGCCTGAGATTGTACAGGGCAGGTCTTCCTGCTGGCGAGTATAGATTGCAGCTGGACAGCCGCGAACAATCATAACGGTTCAGTCATGCTGCGCACTGGCTGCGCAAAGCGTGGCAGACCCGCGTGCGCGAGAATCTGTGACAGAATTGGCGGGCATATACCGGGGAAACACCTGGCAGATTCGAATGCTTCCCGGTAGAAAACAGAACAGAACAAAACAAAAACAAGAATCACTGCGCGCGGAGAACGCTCAGTGTTGTACGTATTGGAGGATTGATTGCCATGAGAGATAGTGGGCGGAGCAGATTCGCGTGGAAGAGATTTCTATACGCCATCGCCCTGATTGCGGTGCCGGTCGCACTGCAGAATCTATTAACGACCACCGGCAGTATGATCGACACGATCATGCTGGCCACCCTGGGAGAGAACGCCATCGGGGCTGTGGGCCTCTGTGCCCAGTTTTCCTCTCTGCTTTTTTCCTGCTACTGGGGCTTTGTCGGGGGCGGCATGCTGTTCATGGCCCAGTACTGGGGGGCAGGAGACGGAGAGGGAATCCGGAAGGCCTATGGAACGACGATGGTCTTCATGATGAGTGTCGCCATGATCTTCATGATCGTCACGGTCATGTTTCCCGGGCACGTCATGAGCCTTTACACGAACCAGAAGGCCATCCAGGAGACAGGGGTTCAATATCTTCGAATCGTGGCCTATGCTTACCCTCTGCAGGTTTTCAGCATGGCCATGTGCGCGGAGCTCCGCTCCATCGAGCAGGTGCGGATTCCCCTCTACGGCGGCATTGCTGGGGTCGTGACCAACTGTTTCGTGAACTGGCTCCTGATTTTTGGGCACCTTGGCTTCCCACGCCTGGAAGTGAGAGGTGCCGCCATTGGGACCATCATTTCCGGGCTGGTCAACCTAAGTGTCGTGTTCTTTCTCTCCCGCAGGTGGAAGATCCCTTATGTCTGTGAGGTCTTTCAGGCCTTCCGGGCGCTGTCCGGATCTTTTTTCCGGGAGTATCTCGGGAAGTGCTTTCCGATTCTCTGCAATGAGCTTCTGATTGGCGTCGGAAACATGCTGATCAATATTGCGCTGGGACATCAGAAGGCGGAAGCCATCGCAGCGGTTGCCGTTTTCCGCACGCTGGAGGGGATCGTGATCTCCTTCTTCAGTGGATTCTCCAACGCGGGGAGCATCCTGGTGGGCAAGGAAGTTGGCGCGGGGAATCACGAGCTCGCCTATCAGAGGGCGGTCCGTCTGGTTTATCTCTGCAGCGGCTTTGTATCCTGCGTCTGCCTCACGCTGATCGCCGTACACAGACCACTTCTCACTGTTCTTGGCCTGTCTGGGGAATCCTACCGGATTGGGACAGGGATGCTTCTGATCTACAGTGTCTTCGCGATTCTCCGGATGGGGAACTGGGCGCACAATGATACCTTCCGCTCCGCGGGAGACGCGGCCTTTGGGTCGATCCTGGAGATCACATTCATGTTCGCGATGGTCATTCCCTTCGTTTACACCAGCAACTTCGCCCTCCACGCCCCCTTCCTCCTGGTGTTCGCCTTCTGTTACATCGATGAACCGGTGCGCTACGTTCTGATGCAGAGGCATCTCTACTCCGGAAAGTGGGTGAAGCCTGTCTCGGAGTCAGGCCTGGCATCACTTGGGGACTTTCAGAAAAAGCATGGAATCCCAAAAAGGCAGAAAGCGACTATATGAAACAGATAAAGCAGATAAAACAGACAGACAAAGCAGATAAAACGGGCGAAATGATAGATTGTTGACAAGGCATACCATAAACATAAAGAGAAAGCATACAGATAAAGACAGATAATCACACAAAAACAAGATAGAAGCTGAGCAGCTGTCCAGTCCGCTTTGCGCGCTTGCTGCGAAAAGTGAGGTAATACAGTTCAAAAGCAACGGCCGGGCGCATTTTTCATGCGGGCGTGGGAGTCTGCGCCTGTTTGCATTTGCGCGAGCGGGTATATAGCGCTGAGGCACCTGGCAGATCCGAAAGCCTTCGAGGGCCATCCTGCCGGAGGGCCCTGTCCTTGTCTGCCTGTCCTGCCCATGGTATCCTGACTAGAGATGGAATCAGCTTGAACGGAGATGAATACTATGAAAAAGGAAATAGGTGACAGCAATGTGACGGTTCTGGGCTATGGACTGTCGACAGCTTTCCTCATCATTCATATAGGATTGCTTCTTCTGTTCCACCATTATGCCGTGACCCCCATGTTTTATTTCAACATATTTTCCATGGTTCTTTATCTGCTCACTTTTGTGATGCTGAAAAAACATCTGTTCTGGCATTACTCGATCATAATCTTTATGGAAGTTGCCCTGCACATGACACTGGCTGTCGTTTTCCTCGGAGCGGACAGCGGTTTTCAGGCGACGCTGATTGGCATGAACGTGCTGGTGTTTTACGCGGAATACCTCAGTGACAAGCTGGCTTCGCGAAAGCTATCGGGTGTCCTTCTGGGTGGAATCAACCTGGTGATGTATCTTTTTTCCATTGTATACAGCCATTATTTCCCTCCATTTTATGTGCTGCCTAAAAGGACCTCCTTCTGCCTTCAGATCATATGGGGCGTGATCATTTTTGCTGTCAATATCTTCTTCCTGAAGATTTTTGTGGCGCTGACGACGAACTCTGAACGCATTCTGTCGGATGCGCAGACGAAAGCAAACAGCATGATCACCGCTATGTCATCAGACTACAGGAGCGTTTATTATGTAAACCTGGATCAGAACACAGCGATCTGTTATCGGACGGACAAGACAGATCAGGATCAGTCTCCGGAAGGTGTCGAGTTCCCCTATTATGAGCGCTTTGTCTCCTACGGCCAGAACAAGGTTGTGGAGAACTATCGGGATGGATTTCTGAAATTCATTGATCCGAAGAACATCCGTGAGAACCTGGCGACGAAGCCGATTATCGCTTACCGCTATCTGGCCAGACGAAACGGGCGGGAATACTATGAGATGATCCGCATGGCGGGGGTTCGCCGGGTGGAGGACCGCGATGATCACATGGTTCATTCCATCGGCCTGGGGATGACGGTCATCGACGATGAAATGCGCGAAACCCTGGCCAAGAATGAAGCCCTGGCTGAGGCGCTGGCCCAGGCGGAGGAAGCAAATGTGGCGAAGACCTCCTTTTTGTCCAGCATGAGCCACGAGATCCGCACCCCCATGAACGCCATCATTGGACTGGACACCCTGGCGCTGCATGACACAACCCTCACTGCTCAGACGCGGGCATATCTGGAAAAGATCGGGTCAAGTGCCAGACATCTCCTGTCACTGATCAATGACATCCTGGACATGAGCCGGATCGAGTCCGGCCGCATGACCCTCAGGCGGGAGGAATTCTCCTTCAGCGTCATGCTGGAGCAGATCAACACGATGGTGATGAGCCAGTGCCATGAGAAGGGGCTGACGTATGAGTGCCGGATCCTGAATAAGGTGGATGATTCCTACATCGGCGACGATATGAAGGTCAAGGAGGTGCTGATCAATATCCTGAGCAACGCCATCAAGTTTACCGACGCTCCTGGCAGTGTGACCCTGACAATCGAACGGACAGCCATGTTTGAGGAGCAGTCCACACTGCGCTTCTGTGTGAAGGACACCGGCGTGGGGATGGATCCGGAGTTTATCCCCAAGATCTTTGATGCCTTTTCCCAGGAGGATGGCAGCCGCAAGAACAAGTACGGCAGCACCGGCCTCGGCATGGCCATCACCCGAAATATGGTTCAGATGATGAATGGAAGCATTGAGGTCCAGTCCGAGAAGGGGATGGGGACAGAGTTTCGGGTTACCATCACCCTTCAGAACGTGGAACGGAAGGAAAACAGCAAGGACGGCACGGTCGACTTCAATCGGATCCGTATTCTGGTGGTGGATGACGATGAAATCGCCCTGGAACATGCCAGAATGGTGCTGGATGAAGCCGGCATTTATACGGATGGCTGTATGAGTGGGCAGAAAGCGCTGGAGATGCTGGAGGTGCAGCGCGCGAAGCAGGAGCCCTATAACCTCGTACTCATGGACCGAATCATGCCGGAAATGGATGGGCTCAGGACCACAGAGGAGATTCGGAAGCTGTATGACAACGAGTCCGTGGTGATCATCCTGACAGCCTACAACTGGGATGATATCCAGGAGGAGGCTTTGAAGGCCGGAGTGGATGGATTTTTGGCGAAACCGCTGTTTGCCGCCAATGTAACAGAGGAGTTTGAGCGGATCGCCCGCCGCAACAGCCTGGATCTGTTCAAGGAGCACAAACGGGCTGAACTCGCCGGGAGACGGGTCCTTCTGGCTGAAGACATGGAAATAAACGCGGAGATCATGATGGACATCCTGTCTCTGGAGGATGTGGAGGCAGATCACGCGGAAAATGGCCGGATCGCGCTGGAAATGTTCCGGAACAGTCAGGTCGGACAATACAGTGCCATTCTCATGGATGTGCGTATGCCGGAGATGGACGGTCTGGAGGCCGCTCAGGCCATCCGGAGTCTGGACAGAAAGGATGCGAAAGAGATCCCGATGATTGCCCTCACCGCGAACGCTTTTGATGAGGACGTGCAGAGCTCACTTCAGGCAGGCATGAATGCCCATCTGAGCAAACCGGTGGAATCAGAGCAACTCTTTCAGATCATGGGTGAGCTGATCTATGAGGTGGAGAAGCGGGCGTCTGAATGATAGAGGGAGGATATGAGCGGTCAGCTTTTCATGCTTTATGCTGAGCGTGAGCAGACAGAAGAAGTGGGGCAGGTGGAGGGATGAAGCCTCCACCTGCCTTCATCGTTTTTGATAGGATCGGATGCGGGGGAGAATCCAGGGCAGCGGCACACAGCCCTGGCAGCCTTGTCTTGCTTTTTGGACCATGGTAAGATGAAGCATATGACCTTTTTTTATAAATATATCCGGCGAAAAAGCCTGAACAGACGTGATAAACGACAGTGAAATGATGCATCAGGCGGAGACGGTACACTTTTAGCTGTGACAGCTTCGAGCGTATATATGAGAGAAAATGGCGCGAGATGGCATATACAGGTGACGCAGCAGGCATATCCGAATGCTTGCCGGTTGATTTCGGGGCAGACCCTGCCTTTCCGCAGAAAACTGCCTCGGACTGAGTGATTCATCAGGGAAGGAGTCAGGCATGATTACAATCGATTTTACGGTGCACAAGGAAGCACGGGAGCACAACATCCGCAAGGCGCGGGAGAACAGGATCCTGATCCCGACCATCTCCGAGATGCAGCATCCGGAGACGGCTCCGGAGAAGGTCCGGGAGAGCCTGAAAAATGTGGGCCTTTGGGATGTCAATCCGCTGAATCTCTTCCGCATCACCTGGAAGAATGAGCCGAAGGAGTCGGGCGGGCAGTTCCGCGAGGTCCCCAACTATATTGAATTTCCATCCGCTTTGACGGGGGTTCCCTGCAGGATCGTCGCGATGGTGGGGAAGTGGTTCCCGACCGGCTGCCATAAGGTTGGCGCATCCTTCGGATGCCTGGCACCGGCGCTGGTGACCGGCCAGTTTGATGTCGACAGTCAGAAAGCTGTCTGGCCCTCGACAGGCAATTATTGCAGGGGTGGGGCTTTTAATTCCGCCCTTCTTGGCGCCCAGGGTGTTGCCATCCTTCCGGCGGAGATGAGCCGCGAACGCTTTGACTGGCTGGGTGAGATCGGAGCGGAGGTCATTGCCACCCCCGGCTGTGAGAGCAATGTCAAGGAGATCTTTGACAAGACCAATGAACTGAAGGCGGATCCGAACTGCATGATCTTCAACCAGTTCGAGCAGATGGGCAATGTACTCTGGCACTACAACGTAAGCGGCAATGCGCTGGCGGACGTCTTCGAGGCCGTGAAAAGACCTGGCGACCGCTTCGCGGGCGCCTGCTTCACTTCAGGCTCCGCGGGGACCATGTCCACCGGAGACCGCCTGAAGGAACTGTATCCGAAGCTCAAGCTGGCGGTGGGGGAGGCCCTTCAGTGCCCGACGATCCTCAACAACGGCTTCGGCGGTCACCGCATCGAAGGGATCGGTGACAAACATATCCCCTGGATTCACAACGTGAAGAATACGGATATGGTGATCGACGTCGACGATGAGGATTCCCAGCGCCTGCTCCGCCTCTTCAACACCGAGGAAGGGCAGAAATACCTGAAGGAAGGCCTGGGCCTTCAGGATGAAGAGATCCTGCAGATGACCTACCTTGGCATCTCCGGAATCGCGAACCTGATCTGCTGCATTAAGATGGCCAGGTACTATGAGCTGACGGAAAATGACGTGGTCGCTACCGTGCTCACGGACTCCGCCGTCATGTATCGGAGCCGCATCGAGGAACTGAATGAGGAATACGGCGCCTATTCACAGAAGGATGCCGAGATCGACCACTGCCTGCATATGCTGGCGCTTAAGACTGACAACATGCAGGAACTCAGCTATCTGGACAGGAAGCGCATCCACAACCTGAAGTACTACACCTGGGTTGAGCAGCAGGGAAAGACCATGGAGGAGCTGAATGCTCTCTGGTATGACCAGAAGGGCACCTGGGATGCGGTCCATCAGCAGGCCAAAGAGCTGGATGACATGATCCGGGCCTTTAACGAGGAGAGTGGCGTTCTGAAAATGCTTTGACGCACGGGATCTGCCTGGCTTGCCTGGCCAGTCGCAGGC
>CADBUA010000159.1 GCA_902797665.1 uncultured Lachnospiraceae bacterium
ATGTTCAGGAATGTTCAGGAGTATTCCGAGCAGTCCTGGGGAGTCTTAGGATCTGCCGTAGGATAATCCATAGATCCTCTCTGGATACCGCGGCCTGAGGCTTTTCCAGGCAAGTCTTCCAATTCGCGCGTATAGAAAGCAAAAAGCGCATGAAAGACCGGCGGCTCTGCCGCCGGTCTTTTTGATGCCTTTGCATGTTCTTATGCCTGGAAGACAAAGAATCTGTCGGGACGGGCACGGCTAATCCGTGCTGCGCCTCAACCCTCCCCTGGGCCGGTGATTCCGCGCTCCTTCAGCCTGTTCACAGCCAAAGCATACCCATCTTCCCCGTAAAGGAGGGTCCGGTTCACCCGGCTGACAGTCGCGGTGGACGCGCCGGATACCTCCTTGATCTCAGCGTATTTCATGTTCTCCATCAGATACTTGGCTACTGTGAAGCGCTGCGCCATGGATTGAATCTCATTCACGGTACACACATCGTTGAGGAACTGGTAGACCTCCTCCCGGTTTTTGAGCGTGAGCACCGCGTCGCACAGATAATCCGTCTCAGGTGTCCTGGTGTTTTTGACCATACTTCTGACTCCTCTCCTCCCGGCAGCAGCTAAATCTGCGGTTGTGGAAAGCACAGAAGCAGAGTCCTGGAAAAAGCCCCAAAGGCAACGTTACTGTGCTTCCCTTCTGTGTGTCCTGCCAGAGCAAATATCCGAAGTTCAGTTCCCGGACACGTTCGTAGCATACAGAGTCCCATCGGACGCGGTCTCCGCGTAATCCACGGTCACCGACACCGGCAGGCCTGTGGTCAAACCAGAGCTCGTGGAGATATCCGCCTCCATGGTATCGATCGTGTAGGTGTTTCCGTCACTTCCTGCAATGACCAACGTGCTGCCCGATGCCGACGTCACAGTTCCGGAGATCGTCGAGATCCCGGAAGTGGGTGTTGAGACAGCACTCTGCGCCGGCTGCTCCTCTACATGATACGCATTGGCATCTACCGTGGGATTTCCTGTACTGGAGGATGTATCTGACCCATTGTATACGGATGTCCCGGAGTCATCTATGGAAGCAGACTGTTCCTGACCCTGAGGCTGTGACTGAGCCTGAGGCTCAGACTGAGTCCCGCCACTGGCGGACAGATAGCTCTTGGAAATATAGCCAGTCCCTGTTCCCGTGGAGACAATATACCAGTTATCTGTCTCCCCGATGACTGTAACCGCGTTCCCCGCGTTCAGGGAGCCGATCACCGCCGAGTCCGTTCCAGGCTGGGCTCTGACATTGACGCCGTCCGTCGCGTACAGGATCGATGCACTCGAGTAGTTGGAAGCTGTCGCCACTTCCGCTTCGGCAGCCGCACTGCCCATCTGCGCACCTGAAGATGCCGCGTCTGTCTGAGTGGTCTGGCCAGGGGTCTGCGTTGTGGTCTCCGCCATGACCTGTGCCTCCGGCCTCCCCCCTGACGAGGTTCTCAGGAAGTCCTTGCGGATATAGCCATAGTTCCCGTTCAGAAAAACCTGATACCAGTCACTGGTTTCCCCGGTCACCATCACTGCGTCCCCGGTCTCCAGGGCATCAATGACTGTGGTATCGGTCCCTGGGCCCTGCCGGACGTTCACGACATCGCTGGCATAGAGGGTAGTCACTGCAGAGTACTGGGACAGAGATTGAGACTCATTCACCGAATTGTCCGTCGAAGCGGTGGTCGTCTGTGCTGTGGTACCCAGGGCAATGGAGCCCGCTCCGGCGATTCCAATCGCGCCGATGGTACTGCTCCCCGCAGATCCTGTCAAAGAGGAGAGCTTCTCATCCTGAAGCACTGTAAAGCTGTCCACGGAGGTCTCCACAGACTTCAGAAGGTCCTGATTGTCATCTGTTACCGTTCCAGTGATTACATAGGCCTGGCTGGGCGCCACAATCCCATAGGTAACCGAGTAGGCCCACATTCTGGCCGCCGCGTTGTAGCGAACCACGTAGCGGTAAATGTGAATGTCCCCCTCGACCAGTTGGTTGTCAAAACTCTGAATCTCATAGGCTGACGAATCAGCATACTGTTTGGTCAGCGCCGCATCCAGGGCCATCTTCGAGGTCTGAACCGGCAGGGTTTTCATCGCGGCTTCCGTGACGGCATGCCCGATGTTGATCATTGCAGTATTCCCGGAGGCGAACACCCGAAGCTCATCGGTATCCTGGGTCACCTTCCAGGTATTGTCGGGCAGTGTAATCTTCACGGTTCCATCCTTCGACGTGTAGTCCACCGAAGTGATCAGCACCTGTCCCTCTGTCTCTGACTCCAGAACCCGGACCACTTTAGTGGTCTCGCTCTGCAAAGTCTGAGGCTCTTCCTCGTCTGTAGACCCATCCCGCGTCAGTCCGCAGCCAGAAACAGACAACAATACCGCCAGGATCCAAGCGGCAGCGATCCACCGCAAAAAACGGGGCGGCGTTTTGCTCTGGTATCTCACTTTGCTTCCTCCGCTCACTGCCGGCCATTCACCGGCTGACATTCTATTCCCACAAAGAAACGGCAGAAAAACCTGCCATCTGCTGTTCAATCTCAACCATACTGAAAGCATTCTATCACGTGATATAGCACCACGCAAGTTTGCATCAAGTAATTCAAAGTTTTAAACACTTTTGTAACATTTCTTAACATTTTAAAGGACGATTCTTTAACACTCAGCAACTGTTTTAACTAAGCCAGAGCACAGGCAGATGCTCCCGCAGCGCAAAGAATACCCGGAAAAGCGTCGCCTCAGGGAGCACTTTTCATGCAGAGCGGCAGCTTTGCGAAAGGCATTCTGCCCGCCTGTCTGCCTGTCCGTCTGCTCTCGGGCAAGCGCGTTACGCTCACGCTATGTAGAAATCAGGAACTGTCCAGCCAGCTTTGCGCACTTTTCGCTGAGGGTGAGAATACAGAAAAAAACAAAGGATCGGCGCATATTCCATGAAGGCCAGAAAGACCGGACCGAATGCCTGAAGGGCCTGTGACTGGACAGATATGAAAAAGGAGGAAGGAAGGCGTTTCCGCGCTTCCTTCCTCAACTCTTCTGTTTTCTGATGCTGTTATACCCGCGCATCTGCATTTCCTGAAAAATGGCCTGAGCGGGTATCTGCCCTTGCGTGCGTCCTGACAGACTCAGAGCTTCTGGACTTCCGAAAGCCTTCGAAAGACTTCTGTCTGATTCTTCTGATTTTACTGGCCTTTCTTCCCTCTGGTTCTGTATTTCAGGGATGCTTCCTGAGGTCATCAGAGCTTTCGGGCTGCAGAATCTCTTTACAATCAACCGACCAGGTTCTTATTGACATAGCCCTGCAGACCGTTATAGTCAATCTGATACCATCCATCCGCCTCGCCGATCACAGAAACCACTGTCCCTGCCTCAACGGTTCCAACCACATCCCCCATGGGGCTCGCATTGGCCCGGATATTGGCTGCCGAAGCGATCGTGATGGTGTTGCCGGCAGGCACCGGTGCGGCTTCCGCGGGCGCTGGAGCCGCCTCTGCCGGCGCGGTTGCCTCAGGGCTTGCCACACCGAGTTCCGCTGCGATCGCCGCTTCCCGCTCCTCAGGCGTCTTCTGAGCCACTTCTCCTCCGGAAAGCCAGCTCTTGGATACATAGCCCTGGGATTCACCGCTGGAACCATCTTCATTGGTATAGCTGACAGAGACTACATACCAGGTGGGGGTCTCTCCCACGACCTGGATCTGCTGCCCCTGAACCAGGCTGTCAAAAATGTTGTCCTCACTCGTTGTCGGCGAGGATCTTACATTGACATCATCCATTGCCCACATGGTCTTCGCCGCTTCATAGCCGGTCTGGGAAGCCCGCTCCTCATCCGCTGTCCCCGGCGTGACAGGAGCTGTGGTTTCTGGCGCCGTGGTCTCCGGCGTGGGGACGGCCTCTGCCGCAGGCGCTGTCTCCGGCGTGGGTGCAGCCTCTGCCGCAGGCGCTGTCTCCGGCGTGGGTGCAGCCTCTGACGCGGGCGTGGTCTCCGGCGCAGGTGCTGCCTCTGCCGCGGGTGCTGCCTCTGACGCGTTCTCAACAGCAGGTGCCGGGACTGCCGACGCTTCCGGAACCGGAACCTGTGCCGTTGTCTCTGTCGCAGCCGGAGATGCTGCTGCAGTCTCGGACTGCTTTTCCTCTGACTGTACTTCAGGCACGTCTGTCTGCGGGGTCTCCGTCACAACCACCACAAGTTCGGAGGTCTGCGGGGTCGTATCCTTTCCAAGCTCACTCCGCTTCGCCCCGCATCCGGTCACCAGGAAGGCTGTTGCAATCAAAATGGCAGTACAACGCAGGATTTCATTTCTCCTACTCATTCAATCTTCCCCCTTTTGAATCCCCCTGAAAAGCTCGTTCCTGCCTCATCCCGGGATACGGCCGGAATGGAGATCCCGGCTGTCCCCCACCCGGGGAAGCGGATAACATCACGGCAATGCCGCAAATCTGATACGCCTTTGTAACATTTTTCACATCTTACCATTACCAGGAGGTAAAAACAAGCAAAGCCCTGCCAGCAGGGCGCTCCCCAGGTGATATAGGGAAAGATCCGTTTCCGCAAGTCCTAAGAAATTGATCAATGTCCAAAGATCCCCGCAGAAAGCTGGATTGATTCAGGGGCTGTACAGGTGTAAACTGACTTTCACACAGGAAAGAAGAAGGGGATCATGATCCGGTAAATGAAACAGATCCTGAAATGCCGGCTGTCCTCAATAAAACCTTATTAATTATGTAAGAAATATATACTGCCAGAAAGGGGTCCCATCTGATGTCAGAGCATAAAGCAAAAGATACCGCCAAGCAGAAGGAAGCGGGCGCTTCCGCCAAGGAGAAGACAACGCTCATGCAGGAATTTCTCAGTTGGGTTGAAGTCATTGTCGTGGCCGTCGTGCTGGCCCTCTTCATCGACGGTGTGATCATCATCAACGCCACGGTTCCATCGGGGTCCATGGAGACAACAATCATGACAGGCGACCGCGTTCTTGGCACCCGCTTCTCCTACTGGGGTTCTGCCGCCCCGAAGCGCGGTGATATTGTGGTCTTCCACTACCCCATCGATGATGCCATCTACAGCCAGAAAGGCTTCTTCAGTCGGCTGATTGACAACATCACAGGCAAACATACCAAGTACATCAAGCGTGTCATCGGTCTCCCGGGGGAGACAGTGGAAATCAGGGAAGGACAGGTTGTAATCGATGGGGAGCCTCTTGAAGAGACTTACATCAATGGCAGATGGATGATCGAGAATGACGGCTACACCTTCCACGTTCCCGAAGGCGAGTACCTGATGCTCGGGGACAATCGGAACGATTCCTCCGACTCCCGCTATTGGGCAAAGATCGCGATCCTGGAGGGCCTGGCGGAAACCAAGGAGGAAGCGGAAGCCTTCCGCTATGTCCCTGAGAATAAGATCCTCGGCAAGGCCTATATCTGCTACTGGCCTTTCTCCGACATGGGCTCCCTCTACAGCTGATAGGCAGAAGGACAGATCTGAATATTTCACATTTTGTGAACATAAATAAGATGCAGCATTCAAAGAATGCTGCATCTTATTTATGTTTTTTGTTTGCGTTTTGTTTGTTCTTTATTTGTGTTTTTTGTTGCTTTTATTTATCAGTCTTTATTATTTATTTTTCATTCACTATATATTTTATTTTCCTTTGCTTTTATCTTTGCTCTTTATCTTTGCTTTTATTTTTACTTTTGCCTTTGCTTTTACTTTTTCTTTTGTCTTTGCTTTAGCCTTTGCTTCAGTATCTTCATATAATCTTTTATATTGTTTTCTTTATATTTTGCACTCTATGCTGTATGTTGTATGGGTTCTTCCTGTTCCCTCCTGCCGCAGGACCCTCAGCTCTTTTCAGATTCTCATCTTCCAAAGCGCTGATGCATGCTCCTCCCATTCAAATCAAAAAGCCGCCTCCAGAGAGGCGGCTTTTCAGCCAAAGCTGGGATTGCCGGGTTTTCCCTGATGGCTTTCCCAGCCAGCTTTGCACAGATCTATTCCTATCCATTTGCCCACTTGCGCCTTTTTCAATTTCTCATGCCCGCGGGGATATCTCACAGTTCATCCTGTATCCTTACATAGATTCGGATGCGCTCTCCTGATCAGAGCAGATCTCCTGTCAGCGGACACTGGCATTCTGATCCGGATGGGTCTTTGCCCAGGCCCTGTCTGCGACCGGAGCCCAGTCCTTCGCATACTGATCGCACTTTTCGCAGAGATGGTCTACGCTCTCCGGGGACTCCATATCTGTCGATTTCGCCCCGGTTTTCCGGATCATCTCACGGAGCTTTTCCGGATTCTCCAGCATCGGGCACGGTCTCAGATGGTTATTGTTGAAAGGCTGGTTCTTCTGGTATTCCAAAAACAGCGGCTGCTGCAGGCACTCGATCAGGCTTTTCTCCTTGATGTTTGCCTGAGAGTAATGGATGAACACGCACGGCTCCATATCCCCGTTGGGGTTGATGTGGCAGTAGGACCTGCCGCCGGCAATGCATCCATGAATGTACTCTCCATCGTTCTGGAAGTCCAGGGCCATCATGGGTTTCCCTGTGTTATAGCCGCGGATCCAGCGCACCCGCTCAAGCATGTACTGCCGCTCCTCCGGGCTCAGAAGCAGATCTGTGGAGGCTGCGCATCCGACCGGCATATAGTGGAAGTACCAGGCCATCTTGCAGCCCTTGTCCACCAGCATATCCAGGAATTCGTCACTGGTAACGACCTTGTAATTCTTTGAGGTGTAGCAGATGGAGACACCAAACAGGCACTTGTTTTCCTTCATCAGGTCAAAAGCGTGCATGACCTTCTCATAGACACCCTGCCCGCGGCGACCGTCATTGGCTTCCTCAAACCCCTCAACGGAGACATTCGGGACGAGGTTGCCAACCCGGACCATGTCCTTGCAAAACTGCTCGTCAATCATGGTTCCGTTGGTGTAAAGCATGAAGTAGCAGTCCTGGAATTCTTCCGCCAGACGGACGATGTCCTTCTTCCGCATCATGGGCTCTCCACCAGTCATGACATAGGCGTGAATGCCCAGCTGACGGCCCTGTATAATGACAGACTCCATCTGCTCATAAGTCAGACTCATGGTATGACCGTACTCAGCGGCCCAGCAGCCCGTGCAGCGAAGATTGCAGGCACTTGTCGGGTCCATCAGAATAACCCAGGGAATGCTGCATCCATATTTCTTCGCATTCTCTCTGGTTGCCTGGAAGCCCTTAAAGCCTGTCTCGTAACCGACATTCAATGCCAGCATTTTCAACTGCTTCGGCGTCACATCATCGAACAGGCTGTAGACAAACTTGAACCACTTGCTGTCCGTGTTGTTGACCTGCGCATGCAGGGCGTCAAATGCCTCAGGACTCCAGGTATCCTTCAGGAACTTCTGCGCGAAATCGATGAACTGATTCATCGCCTTCTGCCTGTCCTTGTTGGTATGCTTGATGCCGAAGTCTACAATCACTTCCATTGCCTTGCGTTCCGCTTTGTTCGCGAAAGAATCTGGATTATAAGCCACTCTTAACCTCCCACCCCATTCAATCTGTCAGGTTCTCCCCGTTCCATCGCGTTCCGCTATCCTGGCCATTCTGCAAAAAACGGGGCCAAACAACATCGCTTCTCCTCCCCGGAAAGACAAAATATCTTCATCCTATCCTGAATCTATCTGAGGATTTCCACGCATCATACATCCCACCCGCTTTTGCTGGCAAGCGACAAACTGGTTCAAATGTCAAACAGACTCCTACAATCAAAAGTTGATGCATAAAGCCCCAGAGGACTTCCCCCGGGTCTCTGGAACTATGGGGAATTCCCTTGCCCCTCACGCAAATGCGGGCTATAATGCCGTCTGAATTCCGTGAAAGGGGATTGGAGACTTCAGGCAGAACTTCCTTCCTGGTCTGAATATAGAGTCTGCAAATGCGATCATGATCAGGCTGCTGCCAGTGCGCAGCAGGGATACAGGCGTGAATGTCCTTTCTGCTCTGTAGTCCTCTATAGGCCAATCGATACGAGAGAATCTTCGGCTTTGCCAGAGGAAAATCCATAGATCCTCTGCAAATACCGCGGCCTGAGACCAGGCAGGGCAGATCTTCCATCTCGCGCGTACAGGCCAATTAAAAAGCAGAGACGTGATACAAGCTGGAAAGAATCCGGAAGGGTCTCATAAATGATCATCCTGATCATTTCGTGAGGAAAGGGTGCCCATTCATCACCTGGAAAGCCATCGCTTCCCGCGATCAGAAGCGCAATGTCCTTTCTTCCGGCCTCCACGCAGACCAAACGAAAACCAGAAAGGAGCAGTCATGGCCGCTTATGCCCAGGAAAAAAAGAAGAGAACCGCGAGAGTGCGTGTCATGTACGCCCCGAGCAGAGATGCCGCCCAGCAGATGATCGCGGTTCTGAAGCTTCATGGGATCGATGCCGTCCTGGAAGGCGGTGTGAAAGATATCTATTCGATCGATGATGTCTCGGGGGAGGAAATCATGGTTCTCCCGGAGGATCTCGAACAAGCCCGGGATCTCCTCTCCGAGATGACCGGCAGCCCGATCCAGGAGCCTGCCGAAGAGTCCTCAGGAAAAAAGGCTGTCATCAGCATCATTCTGGCATCAGCGGCTCTGCTGCTCCTGTTCCTGCTTCGCGGGATCATCAGCTGAGGCCCTGCTGCCGGTTCTGAAAATGGAAAAAAGCTTTTAAGCTGTATTCCCTCGCCCGGCGCAGAGTGCACAAAGCGGACTGGACAGTTACAAATACTCTTATTAGCATCCAACAGGTTTCGCCCCCACTTTCAATGGAACTCAGATAGCGAGCGAAACGATTGGACGTAAGTCTATAGAGATCTGGAGGCAGGATATGTGGGCAAGAATACTCAGTCTTCTCATCGGTACCCTATTCGGAAACTTTCTCACAGCAGACGTTCTGGTCCGCCTGAAAACCGGGCAGAGTGTCTTTCAGATCGGGTCCGGGAACCCCGGCATGGCCAATGTCACCCATGAGCTTGGGGTTCCCGCCGGGGCAGCGGTTCTGACTGGAGATCTCCTGAAGACCTGCCTCGCGGGTCTTCTTTCTTTCCTCCTCTTCAGGGATGCCGACCGGATCATTCTTCTCTATGCCACCCTGGGCACCACCATCGGACATAACTGGCCCATCTGGCACCATTTTCAAGGTGGAAAAGGGGTCGCCGTCACCTGTATGGGGATTCACCTCTATACGCCGATTCCCGGGCTTATCGCCGATGCGACAGGTATGCTGGTCGTGTTTTTTACCGGTTACCTCCCTCTGGGAGCGGTGATCATCAGCAGCCTTTACACCATCCTGGCCTTTGCCTTTGAAGGTCTGGAAGCAGGGATTCTAGCCCTGATCCTCGACCTGATCATGACCCAGCGGCACTGGCATGGGCTCACCCGGGTCTTCTCCGGGGAAGAAAAGCGCCATGCCCAGCTCTTCAGAAAAGGGCGCATACAGCGCAGCGAAAAGAGCAGCTAAGGAACTGGATCCGTTATTTCCTGAAGCATGCAGGCTAATATATTCCCGCGAGCGTAGGGATCAGAAAAAT
>CADBUA010000160.1 GCA_902797665.1 uncultured Lachnospiraceae bacterium
CCTGAAAGAGATATCAGCTTTGAGCCGACTGTCCTGATTCAGGGAGATCTTGAATCGGAAAGCGGCATTGACTTACTCCAGGATACACGCGACGCAGGATCTGGAATGCTTTAGCAGGAAGGGGAAAGACAGCGGGAAAAGTTACCGGGGGCAAATTATCCTATTGCTTTTTTTGGCCTTTTGATCTATGCTGTACCTAAGATGAGGATTAGGCATTCCCTCAGTTTTTACTTGTGAGATACTCCGTGGTGGGAGAAAATCGCAACAGAAAGAGTGGAGGACAGACAGGCTGTCCTCCTTCTTTTTTGCGTCGGAGACGCTCGGCCTGAAGCGCTGGGGAGACGGGGGAGAAACAGAGACTCCGGAGAGAGCGGAAAAGGCAGCGAAGACCCAGATGGAAGCTGGATTTTAGAGGAAGGGGAAGGGAACGATGGAGGCTCTTTTGAGAGAATGCCGCCTCTGCCCGCGGGAGTGTGGTGTGGACCGCATTGCAGGGGAGCGCGGGATCTGCGGCGCATCGGATCAAATCATCCTGGCCCGGGCGGCTCTCCACTTCTGGGAGGAACCCGTGATCTCCGGGAAAAACGGATCTGGGGCGGTTTTTTTCTCCGGATGCAGCCTCGGCTGTGTCTATTGCCAGAATGCGGAGATCTCTTCCGGAAAGAAAGGGGATCTCTGCGGGCGGGCGGTCACAACGGAACAGTTAACGCGGATCTTCCTGCGCCTCCAGGACAGGGAGGGGGCCAATAACATCAACCTTGTCACCGCCGCGCACTTCCTTCCTCAGGTGTCGGAGGCGATCAGGCGGGCGAAAGAAAAGGGACTGAAGATTCCCGTGATTTACAACAGCAGCGGGTATGAGAAAGTGGAGTCTTTAAGGCTTCTTGAAGGTCTTGTCGATGTCTACCTGCCGGATTTTAAATATATGAGCCCGGATCTAAGCGGGCATCTCTCCCATGCGCCGGATTATCCGGAGATTGCGAAGGCGGCCATTCGGGAGATGGTCCGACAGGTCGGAGGCCTGCGCTTTAGGCAGGAGACCAGGAAGACCGTTCCTTCAGGCCTTTCCGGGACTCCACGGGCATCTCAGGGTACGCGTTCCCCCTATGAGGAGGAAGGCTCGGAAAACACCCAAAGCTCTCTGATCCAGCGCGGGGTGATCGTGCGGCATCTGCTCTTACCGGGGCATGTTCGGGAGGCAAAGGCCGTGGTGAGATATCTTTACGAAACCTATGGAAACAAGATCATGATCAGTATGATGAACCAGTACACCCCTATGGACCGGGTGAGGGAAGATCCCCTTCTAGGCCGGAAAGTTACGGAGCGGGAATACCGCCGCCTGTGGGAATATGCACTGGAGATTGGAGTGGAGAATGGATTCATCCAGGAAGGAAAAACCGCAGAGGAAAGCTTCATCCCGTCGTGGGACGGGACCGGAATTCTCTAGAGAGGGAGGATGGACAGGAAGGTCCAGGAGGATGGAGAAGCGGAGAGAAGATGAACATGAGAAGGGCGCCCGGACTGAGGGAAGAAACACCAGTCCTGCCTCATACCTGGAGCGTGGCGGACGCATAGAAAAGACCGGGAACGAGACAAGTGAGAAATTCAGGAAATTCAGGGGATCTGAGAGAGCTGAGAAATCCCATGACGATGAGAGATCCAGAAACCCCGGGACATCCGGGAAATCCAGAGGCATGGGAGCGGCAGGGGAGAGGAGAGGGCAAAGAGACCTGCGCGATCGGCGTGGGCAGCGCGCGCGGGATGATCGGAGTGATGAGAGCGCCAAAAAGGATCAGCCAGGCAGAAGCGTGCGCGCCGGGCAGAAAAACCCGGAGGCCCTGCGGCTCTGTCCTGTGGCTGATAAGTGCGGCGGCTGTGATCTTCTGGGCATGTCCTACCCGGATCAGCTTCAGAGGAAGGACCGCTATCTGAAAAAGCTGCTGGGAGATCTTGTGGCAGTCATCCACCCGATCCTTGGGATGGAGAATCCGCTCCATTACAGGTGCAAGGTGAACGCAGCCTTTGATCATGACCGGAAGGGGAATCCGATCTCGGGGATCTATGAGAAGAACTCCCACAGGCTTGTGCCTGTGGACAGCTGTCTGATCGAGGATGAGACCTGCAGCCGAATCATTGTGGCCGTCAGGTCCCTCCTCCGCTCCTTTAAGATCCGGACCTATGATGAAGACAGCGGTTTTGGATATCTCCGCCATGTGTCTGTGCGGAAAGGATACGCGACAGGCCAGTATATGGTGGTGTTGGTGGTCACCTCCCCGATCTTTCCGGGCAAGAACAACTTTGTCAAAGCCCTCTGCAAGGAAGTCCCGGAGGTCACGACCGTGGTTCTGAATATCAACGACCGGGATACCTCCATGGTCCTGGGAGAGCGGAACATACCGATTTACGGGAAAGGCTTCATAGAGGACGAGATCTGTGGCTTCCGCTTCCGCATTTCCCCTGGTTCTTTCTACCAGGTGAACCCGCCTCAGGCGGAGCTTCTCTACCGGACTGCCATCCGCTACGCGGGCCTCAGCGGGAAGGAACAGGTTCTCGACTGCTACTGCGGGACGGGAACCATTGGAATCGCTGCCTCACCGAAGGCGAAGTTCGTGATCGGTGTAGAATCGGATCAGGAGGCGGTACGTGATGCCATCCGCAATGCTGCTTCGAACGGGATCCGGAACATCGCCTTTATTCAGGAGGACGCGGGGATCTATCTGCGGGCTTTGGCCGAGGAACAGGAGGAAAAAGGCGACAGGGAAAGCAGCGGAGATGGAGACCAGAACTGGGATAGAGATAGAGATGCGGAGGATGGATCCTCCATCTTCCGCCCGGATGTATGCATTCTGGACCCGCCGAGGTCAGGGAGCACGGAGGAATTCATTGACAGCCTGACAGCACTGTCCCCTCGGAAGGTGGTCTATGTCTCCTGCGGACCGGATTCTCTTGCGCGGGATCTCAAAGTCTTTCAGGACCGTGGATACCAGGCAGTGGAGGCGCAGCCGGTGGACCTCTTTCCATACACAGATCACATCGAGACTATAGTGTTGCTACAAAAGTTGAACTCGTAGAAATCCTTTATTTTAAGCATTTTTACGAGCATTTCACCTTCGGTGAGACCGACTGGTCGAAGCGTGGAAAACGCCTCGAAAAGTA
>CADBUA010000161.1 GCA_902797665.1 uncultured Lachnospiraceae bacterium
GCTCTTCGGGCCATGCTGAACCCTCTGTACGATGATCCGTCGAACTTCTGGCATCATCGTGCCCCGTATAACTGTTCTGTCAGCATCGTCAGCGCGGAGGAGGGACGGATGGAACTGACAGCGGATGATCGAGTGTATTATGATGAGAAGTACATTGTGGACAGGTATCATTATCAGGAGAATGGATCATAAAGAACAAGCATAAAGATAAAGCGAAGAATATAAATTAATAAATTTTTTCTGTTATTGGATACTCAATAGAATAATCAAATAAGCGAATAAAGATATCGATTCTGAATATGACACATAGAATGTTCCTGGAACATTTTGCGGGAAGTTTATTGGAATAGGAGAATTCTCAATGAGGAGATGGATTCAATTGTTGTCCTGCCTGCTTCTGCTTGTCCTCCCCTTTTCAGCCTTGGCAGATGAGAGGAGGACAGACACGGGGACTGAGATGGACCTTGGCGAGACAGAGAGCGAAAGGGAAGGAAGCCCGGAGCGGATCAGTTATCTCGGCCCTGCAGGCACTTATACGGAGGAGGCGGCAGAGTACTATTTTCAGGAATCAGGTCTCATGATCCCGGAGAAGACGGTGGATGAAGCGATCGCGGCTCTGCTGGAGGGAAACGCAGACTATGCGGTCATCCCGCAGGAGAATACCCTTGGCGGAGCAGTGACAAACTATGTCGATGCTTTGATCAGCCAGCCGGATGTCTATGTGGTGGGAGAAGTGATTCTTCCGATCCGTCAGACCCTGATGGGGATTCCCGGAGCTTCGCTGGAGGATATCCAGACCATTTATTCTCACCCACAGGGAATTAAACAGAGCGAGCAGTGGAGGAAAGAGAACCTCCCGGACGCGGTCTGTCAGGAGATGGACAGTACCGCGGCTGCAGCAAGCTATGCGGCTGAGCTGAGAGATCCCTCTGTGGCGGCGATCGCGGCTCCAGCGGCAGCGGAGCTCTATGGTCTGACTGTCCTTGCTCAGAATGTTCAGATCACGGATAGCAACAAGACAAGGTTCTATATTCTCTCAATGGAAATGCCTGATCTGGAAGGCAGGACCAGAACAGCCTTTGTGGCTGACCTGGAGGCCAGTCAGATCGATGATCTCATGATCACGATTCATGACACAGGGCTGGAAGTCGTGACGATTCATGACCGGCCTGAAGGGAGCAGGCTGGGCAGGTATCACTATCTCATTGAACTTGAGGATGTGGGCGGTATAACAAAAGAGCAGATCAGGCAGCTGGAGGATCTGGAAGATCTGAGGCTTTTTGGCTGCTTTGACATGATTGAGAAAGCGGGTTGACTTGTCAGGGTAGCTGCGAGTGTTGATATGCCCCTGGGGTTTGGTAATGGAAAGCAAGGAAGTGAAAAGACGGGAATAAGACGGAAATCAGATAGAATTTAAGAAGGAGAGGCGTAGAGCTTCGAGGAGGCCAGGATGAGGAAAAAAGAGATTCTTGTGGAACGTGCACCGGGCCTGGAAAATGCCAGCCTGGTCTCAGAGGGAAATGTCCGGTTTATGAAGAAAAAACTGGGACAGATTGAAAAGCAGAAGCGGAAAAAGGCGGACCTGAGATCCATCGAGAACATCCTGAGGCACAGAGATCTGATTACGGTGATGTAAAGCGGTACCTGGGGACAGTCAAAACCTGTCACGGTGTCCTCTGCGAGCAGGGTCACCTGATTGCTTTCACAAATGAGGAGGATTGCATCAGGTATCTCGAAGATCTGCACGAGAGAGAAACCGGGCTTTGGAAGTTCACCCTGAAGTCCGTCTCTTTTGAGCGATTGGCTGAAATCGCCTTTGAAACCTGGAAACCTCTCAACATTGATGTGCCGACCCGGAGGGATGAAATCTTTGCGGTCTGGTGTCCGGGCTTTATGATGGCGGCGACCCTCGATCAGCCGGTGCTGGAGGCTGCAGTTGGATTTCCCTGGAAGAAGAATCGTCGACACATGTATACCCAGCAACTGTCACCCGAACAGTTTTCGGTTTTGGCAGAAAAGGAGTAAGCGCAAGACTGAATGGAATGCAATCAACGAGAACAAGAAGTAGAATTAAAAGGAAATATAACATGATTTAATGCGATATCTCCAAACAGAATCATAATCACAAAACATAAAACAGATATAAGAATGCCGAAATATTGAGAATATAAAAGGCAGATGAAAAAATGGATGAAACAATGGAAAAACAGATGGAAGACCAGGATTTAGATCAGTCTGAGGAGCAGTTTTTTGAAGAGAATCCGCTGCCGGAAGACTGTGAAGCAAGGCGGATCATTCTGTCGATGGTCTCCCTGTCGGGTGTCATGACGCTTCGGAGACAGTCGATGGATCTCATAGAGCGTGTTGAGGGAGAACTGACGGAAGAAATGAAAAAGGAGCGGGAGGAGATCTGCGCCATGCCACCGGAGAAGCTGGGGGATATGCTGCGGAAACTCCGCTATAGGGAGAATCTTGTGGAACTGTCGTTCCGGATTACAGAGAATCAGGAGCAGGCAATGCCGCTGATTCTCAGAAGATACCTGACGTCAGGCTACGAGAACTATATCAACCGGACGATTGATATCTTTTATATCGCTGATCTCATCTATACGGAGGAGCTCTTCCGGCTGGTGGATCAGATCCGGAATCCCATTGCCCGCTCCAGGGCGTGCATCCTCTTTGGCATGCGCCTGAATGACGTGAATGAGTTCCTGTTCGAGGAGTATCAGAAGAACATGTATACCGATTTTGCGGAGGGTCCCCTGGCAGGGCTTCACTGTTGGACAGGCAGGCTCAACGACTGGGTGAAAATGCGGATGAGTCAGATCGTACAGGAGAATAATTAAGTAATTAAAAACATTGACATTAGTGATTATATGTGTTTGAATATACTCATGGGAGGATACTATTTATGAACAC
>CADBUA010000162.1 GCA_902797665.1 uncultured Lachnospiraceae bacterium
ATTTTTCTGAGTTCCATCTCCCAGGCAGTAATGCTATGTTAAAAAGTTACCATTTCCCTGACCGATCACAAGCCATCCTCTAGGATTATCTTGTGTAAAAGAGAACGGAACACGAAAGACAGCCAAAAATCACAACCGATGTTAGTTAGATTTGGCTAACCACAAGGCCGAAAAAATAGCCGGAGATGAGGTTTGATCCCCCGCTCCGGCATAATCCTAATTTGTCATCACTTCCGTCTCAATCAGCATATTCTCCAAACTATTCACAGCAGGGTTCCCCCTACTTCAGCCGCCAAATGCTTGATCTGTCGGACTGCCGCTCAACCACAACGATACCGTCCTTGATCCGGTTTACGGTCCTCATCGAAAATTCGGATGCCTCGACCGCGCGTTTCACATCCTTGCTGTCCATGGGGCCGTCCGTCAGCAGGTCAGTCAGAAATATAGCCGTCCGCTCAGCCTTACTTGCCTGACCTCCATCCGTATCTTCCTGTTCCACATCCTCCAGTCTCGCTTCTCCCAGTCTCGCTTCTCCTAATCCCGCACCGGCAGCACCGCCATCAATATCCTCTTCATCAAACACATAGAAAATCCTGTAATCCTCATCCTGGATAAACCGGACGGGCGTTGCTTCTTTGCCCAGGAAGCTCATCTTGCTTACAATGACCTCGCGTTCGGATGGATTGTTACCATGCCTTACCGTCAGAACGCTTCGAAGTGTGTTGAATAGTTCGGATGCGCCGATACCTTTTCCCATGTCAGACCGCACAACCGCCTTCGTATAATTCCCGCACAAAACTACGGCCACGCCAGTTTCTTCTGCCGCATTCTGCACGTCCCTGACCATTGCCCTCATGGCTTCATTGTTTGAGCTGGACGAATCGTCCAGGAACTGTTGCCAGGGGTCAATTACGATCAGCTTTGCCCCTGTGACTCTGACACATTCTCTGATCTCATCCCCGGTAAGGATGAAGTGTTCCTGCATCTCATCCTGGTATTGGACAAACTCTGAATCCCCTCCCAGCAGGGTAAAGAGAGGCAGGATTGTATCCGCTATCCCATTCTCTACAGAAACATAGAATGTGGTGATCGGTTCCTCCATCTTCTGCTTCTGGAGCTTTCCCCTGAACATGCGTGGAGGATAAAGCCCCCGGCTGGCATCCGCTATGATCTTCACAATCAGGCTGGTCTTACCAATCCCCGTGTCGCCCTGAATGAGGGTAACCTTTCCGAATGCGATAAAAGGACGCCAGAACCATTCAATCTCCTTCGGTTTCACGTCCTTCAAATAACTGCGTGCAATCATCTCATTTCTTTCTGCTGACCAGCCCTCTGAAACGCAGATCTTCTGTGGAGAGCTTAATATCCTCTACCGTCTCCAGACAGACTACCCACTTTCCATTTTGTCATAAAAAATGTATATACCCCCCTCTGTGGAGACTAGAAAAGCGGTACAACTGTATTTCGGTCCTGGTGATTCTTCAGAACATTGAAAGAAGGCTGCCCATGCTTTGACATCTCCTGAGTCGCCCAATTCTTGTATTCCAGAATCCAGGAAGGCGCCGGCTTGTATTTGATGTTTTCTTAGTTTCTAAGAATAATACTTGATTTTCCATCCATCCCGTAATATACTGTAATTGAGTTCAGAGTTGGCCGCTGCTATTTTCATAGAAAGGAGGAAGAGATGGCTACAACCTGGAACCCCTGGCACGGATGCCACAAGGTAAGCGCTGGATGCCTGAACTGCTATATGTATCGCAGAGATGCGAAATTCGGACGGGATTCTTCAGTTGTCTTCAAGACGAAGCAGTTCGATCTCCCGATCCGGCGCGGAAGGAACCATGGCTTCAAGCTCCTTCCCGAAGATGGGATCGTCTTCACCTGCCTCTCCTCCGACTTCTTCGTGGCCGAGGCGGATCCCTGGAGAAATGAGGCCTGGGCGATGATTCGAGAGCGTTCTGACCTGGACTTCTTCATTATTACAAAGAGGACTGATCGGATCCTCTCCCATCTGCCCTCTGACTGGACCAGCCGGGATGATCTCAGCCGGGACTGTATCAGCAGGGACGAACTTCGCCGGGATAACCAGAGAAGTTCTGGCAACTGGAATTGTGGATATGACAACGTCCATATCTGCTGTACAGCTGAGAATCAGATGGAGGTTTATCATCGTCTTCCGCTCTTCCTGGAACTCCCTCTCTCCCACAAGTCGATCATCCACGAGCCTTTGCTTGGGCCAATCGATCTTAGAAATATCCTGGACAAGTATGGGGATCAGCTCGAGATGGTCACAGCCGGAGGAGAATCTGGTCCGGGAGCCCGCCTTTGCGACTACGCCTGGGTGATGGATATCATGCTCCAGTGTGCCGAGTACGATGTCCCCTTCCATTTCCATCAGACAGGTGAAAACTTCAGAAAAGGCGGACGGATCTACCACATCGCACGGGAAGATCAGGAATCCCAGGCTCGGCTGGCCGGGATCGATTACCCTGATAAAA
>CADBUA010000163.1 GCA_902797665.1 uncultured Lachnospiraceae bacterium
AGGAGTGGGACAGATATGGAAGATCCGACGGGGCTCCGGGAGGAGGTCCTGAAACTGGTGTATGACCGCTATGGCGTAAAGGAGGAGTACCTCTGGCATGAAGACCCGGACAGCGCGGTACTGCGCCACAAGGAAAACCGGAAGTGGTTTGCCCTGATCATGTATGTGAAGCGCTTCTCCCTTGGCCTTTTCGGGGAAGGCAGCATCGATGTTCTCAATCTGAAGTGCGGGAGTGATCTGGCGGGCTCTCTGCGCCTCAGGGAGGGGATTCTCCCGGCCTATCACATGAACCGGAAGCACTGGATCTCGATCCTCCTGGACGGGACAGTTCCCTTGGATCAGATCAGCAGCCTGATAGATATCAGCTTTGATCTGACCGAGAGAAAATCCGCCTCCTCCCGCCGTATCTCCACCTGGCTGATTCCGGCGAACCCGAAGTATTATGATGTCGAGGCCGCGTTTGACGAAAACGAAGTCATCGACTGGAAACAGAGCAGCAGCGTCCATGTGGGAGATATTGTATACATGTATGTGGCTTCTCCCTGCTCGGCTATCCGCTATAAGTGCAGGGCAGAGGAGGTCGATATCCCCTGCTCGTTCAGCAGCGGGAAGCTGAATATCACCCGCCTGATGCGGATCCGCAGGCTTGAGAAGTATGATCAGGAGCCGATCAGCCTGGATCTGATGAAGGAGTCTGGCGTCGCCTATGTTCGCGGCCCCAGAAGTATGCCGGAGAGCCTGGTTCGGGAGATCGAGATGCGCTATGGCAAAGCGGAAAGCTGACCGTGTCAGGCAGAGAATATAAATCAGGAAAGAACAGGAAAAACCAGGAAAAACCAGGAAAGACCAGGAAAGACCAGGAAAGACCAGAGAGAATCAGGCAGGACCTGGCCTGGACCTTCAGGCTTCTCCTGGCATGAAAGAAAGTTTTCGGGTGAGGAAGGATCCCCGGGCAGACGCCCGGGGATTTTGTTTTGCTCTAGCTGTCTGAGGAGCAGGCGCCTTCAGGCATTCGGCCAGGCTGAGGCAGCAATGGTTGGAAGTGCGCCCGGTCTATCTGCGCGGCCCTTGACAAAATGATTCTTTTTGATATCATGAGGATATAGAACAGATTCATCCGATTCTGAAAGGCAGGTGTGATCGATGAAAGAGAAAATCTTAAGAACAAGCAAAAATGGGATGACAGTGCTTCTGCTCTGTCTGGTCCTGGAGGCCCTGTCCGTGACAGCTTTTGTGTTCTCTGTCCTCTATGAGGCGGTGCTTCCGATTGTGCTGACAGCGATCCTGATGTCGATTGTCTGGATGCCGCTGATCGGCCTCCGGATCCTGAAGCCGGAGGAGGCCCTGGTGGTGACCCTGTTTGGAAATTATGTGGGGACATTGAAGGGGCCAGGCTTTTACGCGATCAATCCCTTCAGCGTCAGTGTCAATCCGGCCCGGAAGACCAGACTTGGTCAGAGCGGGGATGTGGATTCCGGCGGCAAGGCCTCTTTGGCGCAGTTTCTGACAGCGGCCGAGGCGGCATCCATGTCTTCCGGGAATATCATCTCCCTGAAGATCATGACACTGAACAACAGCCGGCAGAAGGTCAACGATGTCCTGGGCAATCCGGTGGAGATCGGCGTGGCCGTCATGTGGCGCGTGGTGGATACAGCGAAGGCCGTCTTCACAGTGGACAACTACAAGGAGTATCTGTCTCTCCAGTGCGACACCGCAGTCCGGAACATCGTCAAGGTCTACCCCTATGATGTCGCTCCGAATGTGGACACCACCGGGGATGGACTGGCGGATGATGGTTCACTCCGCGGATCCACCGAGGTGGTCGCCAGAAGAATCCGGGAGGAGATTCAGGGGAAAGTTGAACAGGCAGGGCTGGAGATCATTGACGCCCGGATCACCTATCTGGCCTACGCGCCGGAGATCGCGGCGGTTATGCTGCAGAGACAGCAGGCATCCGCAGTGATCGATGCCCGGAAGATGATCGTGGATGGAGCCGTTGGCATGGTGCAGATGGCCCTGGAGAAGCTGAACACAGAGGGGATCGTGGAACTTGACGATGAGCGGAAGGCTGCGATGGTCTCCAACCTCCTGGTGGTTCTCTGCGGCAACCATGACGCCCAGCCCGTCGTCAACTCCGGGTCTCTCTACTGAGGGATTCTGAAGCTCTGGGAGAATCAGGCAACCGGGAGCCCTATTGAGGTGGATGGATGGCGAAAAAGCAGATTCCGCTCAGACTGAATGAGGAGCTTTACAACAGGATCGCCGCTTGGGCGGAGGATGATTTTCGGTCTGTGAACGGCCAGATTGAGTACCTTCTGACGGAGTGCGTCAGGCAGAGAAAAAAGAATGGAAAGTATGTTCCGGAAGATCTGGATGAAGCACCGGAGCTGGATCTCTGAGCTTTGGGAAAGCGAGAGGCGCTTCTATGACACTGAGCGGGCGTTACAGGACCTGAATCAAGGCATAGAGAGATGCAGCTTCCAGGACGCCCTGGAAAGAGCCGGAAGGGATATGATCGATGCGAGATGAGAATCGCTGGCGCTTCTCTGCA
>CADBUA010000164.1 GCA_902797665.1 uncultured Lachnospiraceae bacterium
GCTGCCGCTCTTCCTGTTCTCGTCTGTGAGAACAAGGATCCCTGGTACTCCATCTCCCTGGCATTGAATGAATCATCCACAGGGAAGCTTTTCGGCATCCGCCTTTCCCACGTGATCTACGGGGAAGGCAACAAGATCACAAGAAAGCAGGCGCTAACAGACTTTTTGCCCATGATCGGCTCAAAGGCTGAGAAGGTCTACTACATTGGTGATATCGACGGACAGGGAATCCGGATGCTGTACAGCATCATAGAGGGAAACAATGCGCCGGTATGTCCTTTTCTTCCTCTCTACCGGGAGATGCTGAAGACTGCGGACCTCTCCAGCCTCCACGAGTCTGATGACCAGCGGGGGCGGGAGTGGCCGGAGGAATTTTTCTCCCTCTTCAGCGCTAAGGAGGCGGAGAAACTCAGAGAAGTTCAGAGGAGGAACCTGCTGATCCCGCAGGAGATCCTGAATCGGGGAGACTACAGGCAGATGTGCGGATAAAGGCGGCAGTCTGCCCTTCTGTTCTCGGGTTTTGCCGATAAGCATCAGGCAGTCGGATATGGTGTAAGGGATTGTAACTGTCCATTTCTCTTTGTGCACTTACTGCAAAAAGCGTGTAAAAACAGTAAAAATATATTCAAAAGCAATGCCAGGGATCACATTCAACGCGGGCGTAGGAGCCTTAGCCCAGGCGAATGCCTGCAGGAGCCTGCGGCTGGACAGCCGCGCTTTCTTTTCTCTGAACGAGAGCGGTATGTGGAGAAGGTTCTGAGGCATACGGAAAGATTTGTATTTGCCGGACAAAAGCTTTAGAATTCGAAGTGTAACTGTTGGTTCTTTGAAACCAGAGGCAAAAGGACGTCTGAGAGTATGGGTGTGTTGGATATTTTTGCTATTATAGCCTCCATGTTTGGAGGTCTGGCACTGTTTCTTTTCGGGATGGACACGATGAGCGAATCACTCACCGCAATGACGGGGGGTGTACTGAATCGTGTGATTGACAGGATTACAAAGAACAGGGTTTTTGCCTTTTTGTTCGGCGCTGTTCTGACGGCTATTGTACAGTCATCCTCCGCGATCACGGTGCTGGCGGTCAGTCTGGTGAACTCAGGCATTATTGAGCTTGGAAAAGCGGTTGGCCTGATCATTGGGGCGAATCTGGGCACTACCGCAACCGCCTGGATATTGTCGCTGAATGCGGTCGAGGGAGAGTCGATCTGGATGACACTGATCAAGCCCAGCTCATTTTCTCCGTTCCTCGCGATCATCGGCGTATTCATGAAGATGTTCGCCCACTCGGAAAAGAGGAAAAATACAGGTTCTGTCATTCTGGGGTTTTCTGTCATGATGATCGGCATGAACCTCATGAGCCAGGGGGTATCACCGCTGCGCAGTATTCCGGCGATCCAGGAAATGCTCCTCAGTTTTTCCAATCCGATTCTCGCTTTTATGTTTGCCTGCGCATTTGCCATGCTGATACAAAGTTCAGATGCTGTGATTGGAATTCTGCAGGCATTCGCGATCTCCATGACAGTTCGCTTTACCGTGGCGATTCCCCTGATCTGCGGCGCCCAGGTAGGAACGTGCATTACCGCACTGCTTTCTTCCCTGAGCACATCCAACAATGGGAAGAGAACAGCGCTTGTGAACCTGTACTATAACCTGCTGAAGACAATTCCCTTCCTATGTGTGTTTTATCTTCTGAATGCGATCTTTGGATTCTCCTTCCTCGAGAAGGATGTTGAAGGGATCGGAATTCCGATGTTCCATACCCTGGTGAATATTGGGGGATCCTGTATCTGGATGCCGCTGGCGGGTGTGATCGTCTCTCTGGCCAATCGAACCATCCCGCTCAGTGAGGAGGAGAAACAGAAACAG
The DNA here is from genome assembly GCA_902797665.1 of uncultured Lachnospiraceae bacterium. Classification (GTDB taxonomy): domain Bacteria; phylum Bacillota; class Clostridia; order Lachnospirales; family Lachnospiraceae; genus Porcincola. The sequence goes on from CADBUA010000164.1 coordinate 1,867, forward strand.
GCCAATACACTCACCATCCTGGATCAGGGGCTTCTGCGCACACCGGCATTTGCCCTGGAGCAGGCGGGGAAGGCACTGAACCTTCTGGCCAAAACCATAGAAGAGATCTTTCTTTCGGGGATCTCTTTCCAGCAGGATCAGACAGAAGTTCGGCTTCTGTGTGAACGTGCGCAGTCATACGGGCACCAGATCGAGCAGTATCTGCTGCGCATTTCGGAGCAGGAGATCGGGAAGAATGACAGGGCTCGAATTCTGATGCTGTCATCCTCCAATACTGCATTTGCAAGAATGGGAAAACTCGCGGAGAGGATTCTTGATTATCTGGATGTGGTTGTTTCCGAAGCGGAAAGGATGACGGAGGAGGACAGAAGAGACATAAGGGTCATTGGAGAGGCAATCTATGAGATTATACAGATTACGATTGATGGGTTTATAAACAAGAAACCCTCGCTTTCCCAGACGGTGCAGTATTACAGGGAAGAGGTCATGGATCTTGGAAACCTGATCAAAAGCAGGTATATACGCAGGGCCCATGAGACGAGGAAAGAAAGAATTAATATTTCATTTTTTTCAGATATATGCTCCGCTGAGGAACATCTGATTGATTATTGCGACATGCTTGCCGAAGCGGCGATTCAATATGACAAAAATGTAGGAAAATACCATCATCCGGAACCGGATGAGACGATGCGGAAACAGATTCATTCGCTTTTCCAGGATAAGTATGAGATCCTGCAGGGTCAATGAGTCTGCAGAACAGAGCAGGGTGCCAGGCACCCTGCTCTGCTTTTCTGTGACGCAGCGCGTGGCCAGGTAGCTGTGTGGGCCCTCTGCAGATCATGGGCAGATCTGCTCATTTTTCGTGTTTTTCCGGCATTTTTTTGACGGACGCCTCCCCATCGGTTATATTGTTCCCTGACTTTTTGCGGCGGAATCAGTCTTTTTGTCTTCTCCGCCTGCCCGTCAGTCAAGCAGAAAAGGAGTGTTCTCGATGGTGGATTTCGAGGATTTCATCGGCAGGTATCCGTACCTGGAGGCTTTTGACAAGCGGATGGAGTTTGCGGCTGTGGTCGACTCCATCGTGAACAGAAAGAATTCGAACACCGAGATCGAGGGCTGGTTTCCAGATAAACGTCTCCTGGACAATCTCTTTTTCTCTCTCCTCGTCTATATCATGGAACAGACCCTGAGCGAGAATGAGGAGTGCACCATTGAAAACATGGCCGATCACCTGTCGGAGATTCTGCCACAGTACCTGGACGAGATGCTGGATGATGGTCATGTCAGGACCCTGACCGAATACATGGTCAAGGACATTCTGCAGAATAAGGGGGAGCCCCGCTTTTACCCGGTCATGGACTACAGCCGTGGGATCCGGGAGATCAGGGTCCGCCTGGTCTCGGACCGCATCACCGATGACGGACGGATCATCTACCAGCTGACTGACCAGGGCTACAACTTCCTCTTCCGCACCCGGGAGGTAGACCAGGAGCTGGACTTTCAGCTGGAGCAGCTGAAGCTCCGGGAGCTTTTGAAGCGGCGGAACTACCGGCACGCGGTCTCCCAGAGCCGGCAGCTCATCGCTATGCTGAGGCAGAAGAAGAAGGAGATTTCAGAGTTTATCTACCGTGTGATGCAGGATGTCCACGCTGTGGAGAGCGGAGAGTATGAGCGCCTGCTGGATGAGACCTACTCCCTGATTGACCAGGAGTACTCGGAGATGCAGGACATCAAGAAGGAGGTCGACGCCGACGAGAGGAGGATCCGGCAGCAGATCGAGGAGACGGGGAGGGCAGACGCAAAGATGGAGGAAGCCCTCCGGAGCCTCACGGAGATCTCCCGGAATCTGCGCCTGATGATGGAGGAGCAGAGGAACCTGATCGCCGACCGCTTCCGGATGAACCGGATCTACGAGGATACGATCATCAACAGCTTCGAGACCTCCATGGTCCATCGCTATGATTTTGAGAAGGAGATCCTGAAGGCCATGACCAAGGTTCCGCCTTCAAAGGCGGCAGGACTCACGGCCCTTCTCAGGCCCCTTCTCCTGCCCCGGGTGAGAAAGCAGCTCTCCCTTCTGTCTGTCTATGCCCCGCAGGGAGCCCTCCGGGAGGAGGAAGAGGACTTTGCGGGTGAGGGAGAGGACCTTCTCGAGGATGATACGGAGGCGCAGATCACCGCGGCGGATAATGCCCACGCGGGGATCTTTCTGGAGATTGTCCGGGCGGTCTCGGAGAAGAAGGAGGGGGTTCTCTTCTCCGAGCTCTTTGAAAAGCTCCGGCAGAAGCTCTCGGAGGAGCAGTTTCTGTCCATCGTCAGGGAGAAGCGGATTTTCCTGGTGATGCTCCGTCTCTACGAGAATGGGGCTGTCGACTTTGAGGCCTGGGACAAGGCGGAAAAGGAGCCGGTGACGGATGCTGGCGGGGAGTTTGACATTGCCGTCTGCCTGACGCGGCTGAAGATCAGCCGGCCGGACTTCTTCGGAATCCGGGGAATTAGGGTCCAGAAGACCGGGGAGAAGGCGGAGCTCTCCTGGGAGGAGCGCGCGGCAGAGCCTCGGGGCAGTCTGAAGGGCCGGGAGAGTGCGGCGCGCATTCAGGGACAAAAGAGCCAGGAGCGCCCCAATGATGGCCCGGGGGCTCTGAATATGGCCGCTGAAGCGGCAGATCTCTCCTTTACGGTTGAGATGGACGACATGTTGATATCCGCGCTGTAGATGGCGCATGGCAGAGATTCCTCCACCTTTCAGGCGGGGAAAAGTTCACAGGGGGAGCTTATGGAGCGGTCGGCACTGAAAATCTATTCGGCACTTCTCGGGAACGGGGAGATCCAGATGAGTGAGAACCGGGACCTCTACATGGAGTACAGACGACAGGAGGTCCGGGATGACCTGGATATGATGCGGGAGGAACTTGGCTTTGCCATCGTCGACAGCGGCAGGTGCCTCTATCTGGTCCCGGCCATGGACAACACCGTTCTGAATTATACGGCCGCGGAGATGCGGGAGGAGATCTCCTCCCAGTCGCGGATGGTGGATCTGTATCTGCAGAACTACATCATCATGGTGATTCTCTGCCGCTTCTACGGTGGAAAGAATACCAACCCGGTCCAGGCGGAGTTCCTGCTTCTTCGGGATATCGCCGCGGAGATCGACCGCCGCCTTCAGCCTTTTGAGGACGATGAGAAGCTGGATCAGCAGGATCCGGTAGATGGCAGAGAGATTGACAGGGCCGAGGAAGAGGACGGGATCAACTACCGCAGAATAGCCGATATCTGGTTCAGCAAGCAGGCCAAAGACGAGGGAAAGCGGAAGACCAAGATCGGCACGGTTCAGACGGCCTGCCGCTTCCTGGAACGGCAGCGGCTTGTGAAGCTGGTGGATAATGCCAGCGAGATCCGGCCGACCGCCCGCCTGACAGACCTGATGCTGTACTATTACCTGAGCGAGGAACGCGTTGAGGCCATTCATGGCATCTTCCGCTCGCTGGAATAAAAGATCCCAAAACCTGAAATAGCTGAGGAAGCCTTATGCCCAAGATAAACCGCATCCGTATCGTCAACTTTGCCTACAACAATGAGATCCGGGAGATCCCGGACCTGACGCTGTCTTTTTATGACGGGGAGAGTGCCCTGATCAATCTCAGCAACGGTGGTGGAAAGAGCGTCCTGGTGGAGCTGATCCTCCAGGCGGTCGTGCCCGACCTGATGATCCAGAAGCGGAAGATGAGTTCCTTCTTCCGCAGGAGCTCCCGTCCATCCTACCTCATCATTGAGTGGAAGCTGGACCGGGAGAAGAACCCCGATTATCTGATGACGGGGATCGCCATGACCGGTGGCAGCGCCGATGACCGCCTGAATGGCGCCATCAGCTATTTCACCTTCGGCAGCCATTATGAGAGAGCCAATGAGTTCGATCTCGCCGCCCTCCCTCTCTCGAAGATCGAAAACGACAGCCGGACCTTCATGAGCTTTGAGAAGGCCCGGGATTATGTCAGAACCCAGGCGGGGAAGCTCCCGGAGGCCTTCTACTTCGCGAAAGGGGATGTGGCCGGCTACCGGAAGAAGCTGGAGGAGTTCCACATCTTCCAGGATGAGTGGCGGAACATCATCGCCCGGATGAATGACGAGGAAGGCGGGATTGACGGCCTCTTCGCCAAGTGCGCGGATTCCGACCAGCTGGTGAGCCAGTGGATCGTCCGGACAGTGGAGAAATCCATGTCCTCGGAGATGGGGGAGGATATGCAGACCAGCATCCCGGACCTGACCCTGGGCCTGGTGGAGGAGACGCGGCGGAACCGGGAGGATATCCAGGCCTGCGCGGAGCTGAAAGCATTTCTGAAGGAGCAGGGACCGGTGAAGGAGGCCCTGGCTGGTGCGGCCGGAAGCCTTGAGATGGAGGAGGAGGCCGGAATGAAGGTCCGGACTCTGATCGGACTGGTGTTTCGGGAGAAGGAGAACCTTGGCGGAAAGATCGCTGAGTCCGAGGAAGAGGAGAAGACGCTGAACCGGAAGATGCGCCGTGTCGATGACGAGGAGGTCTCCGGAGCTTACCTCAAGGCGGCGGCGGAAAAAGCGCAGGCTGCGCGTGCCCTCCACGATGCGGATGAAGATCTTGCTGCCCGGAATGAGGAGGCCCAGAACGCCTCCCACCAGCTGGCGGTGCTCGATGCCGCGGAGAAGTACGGGAGACTGCAGGGGACCCTCGGGCGGATTCAGGCCCTGACGGTACAGAAGGATGAGCTCGAGGGGAAGGGATCCCGCGGGGACCGCCTGAAGAACCTGGGCTGGACCCTCCGGCGCTTCTGTGAGGATCAGGAGACTGCACTCATCCGGGAGGCGGAGGAGACGCGGAAGGCGGCAGAGGCTGCGGAGGACCGGAAAGCGGCCCTGTCTGAGGAGACGAGCACCCTTTTGGATGAGCAGTTCAGACTGGAGAGGGAGAGTTCCCGCCTGGAGGTTCAGAACGGTCAGTTTGAAGCGGAGGAGGCGGCTTTGGAGAAGAGAGCCGGGGCGGCTTTCCCCCGGGATCTTTTCGGCTGCCTGGAACAGAAGACCTTTGATGGGATTCTTTCCAGCACGAAACAGAAGGAAGGCAGCGCCGCCTCAGACCTTCAGGCGCTCCAGCAGGAACGCGGGGATCTGGAAAAGCAGCTCTCTGAGATGGTCGATCAGATCCTGATCCTGAGCCAGATCCGGTCGGATCAGGTCAAGGAGCTCTCCGGGGCGGAAGATGGACTCTTGGATTATCAGAAAGAGCTGACCAGGCTGAAGGATCTGGCGCGCCTTTATGACTACCGGGAGGATTCTGTCTTCCAGAAGGAGGCTTTTGTCTCCTTCCTGGAGATGAGAAGAGCCGGGCTTGAGGAACGGAGAAGCGGCGACGTCATCGAGAAGAATGCTGTGCAGGAGCTTCTCGAGAACATGGCCTCCGGCAAAGCCTACCTGCAGCGGGATTTTCTGCATCGCCTGGAGGAACAGAAGATCCCCTATCAGACCGGGGAAGAGTACCTGGAGGCGCTTCCTTCCGAGAGAAGACGCTCGGTCCTTTCTAAGAATCCGGCACTGCCCTTCTCAATCCTTCTGGAGAATGCCAAAGATCGTGAGATTCTGGGGAAGCTCCGCCTGGATGGGATCCTCCTCCGGCAGACTGTACCGGTCCTGACCTACTCGGAAATCCGGAGCGGGGAAGCGCTCCCGGAGGGAGATGACCCGGATGGGCTGTTCTACCTTGGGGCGGACTTTGGAAGCCTCCTGATCAGCCGGGACAGGACCCTCTTTGACGATCGTCTTCGGGAGTCCTATCGGCAGAGCCTGATTGCCTCCCGGGACCGCCTGACCTCCTCCATCAGGAAACGGGATTCAGAGATCAGCCGGATCACGGAAGGGATCCGCTTTGTACAGGCCTTCCCTTATGACGAGGAGTCTGAAAAGACGCTGAAGGAAGCGATTTCGCGCTTGCAGGATGCCCTTGATCAGACAGAGATGGAGCTTTCACGCTTTCAGGAAAAGCGTGAAGCTTTGGAGAAACGGCGCCTTGCTCTTCCAGAGGAGATTGAAAAAGCCAAAGCCAGGCTGGACACCCTTGTGGCTTTGCGATCGGATCTTGAAGCCTTTCTCGTCAGGAACGAGAGCTACGAGGGGGACAGAGCCAGGTACCAGGAGGGGAAAGCGAAGATTTCGTCGATTCAGAAGCGCCTTCATGAGATCTCCGAAGAACAGTCAGATCTTGATCTCAGGCTGCGCACGCTCACCAGCAGAGGGACTGAGATCCAGGCAGAGAGAAAGAACTGTGTGCAGGAGTTTACACGCTACGCTGCCTACATGGAAGGGGAACTTCTGCCCGGGACGAAGGAAGCCCTCCGGGAGGAGTATGAGAAGCTGGAAGGAGAGCTTTCAGCTGACTTAAGGCGGATTCAGAGAGAACTCCAGGAACTGAACAGCCAGAAGGAAAAGCTGATCAAGCAGCTGAATGCCTCCGGTGTTCTGGAGGCGGAGTTTTCCGCCGTCTCCTACACAGAGGAGGGATGGCTGGAAGCAAAGGTCCAGGAAGAGCTGTGCGGAAAGAAAAGAGCTGAGGCGGAGAAGAACAGGACCGAAGCGTACGCAGACGATCGGGCATGCGGGAACACGCTTTCTATCGCGGGGAAGTCCCTGTCTGAGCGAGGGCTTGACAGCCCCCTGCCTGGGGAGGAGATTCTCGGAAACTTCGAGGAGCGGAGGCGGAAGATCACGGAGGAGATGAGGACGCTCCGGGAGCGGGAGGAAGGGTTGAAGCGCCGCCAGAACCTTTGTGAGAGCTCCGCGGAGATGCTGACCCAGGCGCTGCCTGAGTCCCTCCGGGAGGGGCCGCTGGATCCCGCTCTCACGCTGAGTGAGAACATCAGAAAGCAGGTTCGGGAGCTCACCGAAGCCTACACAAGGGCAGGAGAGATGCGCGCTTCCTTCTGCAGGCGCTATGACAGCCGGCTTCTCGAACTCAGGAGCAGGTATGTTGATCCCCATCCCACCATAGGGGAGATACTGGGGTCCCTCCGCCCGCTGGGCGAGCTTGAGCCTCTGACTTCGTCCCTGCCAAGGCGGGAACTGGAGATCCTGGAGCAGAAGGACGCCATGCTGGAGAAGCTGATCAGCACCTTCGAGGCACAGTTCAGCCATATGGAAGACACAAAACGGCAGGTTCTGGAGCAGTGCGTCTCCTACGCCAGACAGATCCATGAGGGGATTCTGAAGGTTTCGGCTTTGTCGAGAATTCGTCTTGAAGGGAAAAGCCGTCCGGTGCAGATGCTGCGAATTCATGTGCCGGAGGTCATAGATGAGAATGTTTCCCGGGAGCGGATGACCCGCTACCTGGATGATCTGCTTGACACTTTGGTCAGCTTCAGCGGAAAGACCGAGGGGCAGGATTCCCTGGAGCAGACCCTCCGCAAGAAGGTGAGTTCCCAGATGTCCGGCCGGGTTTTGCTGGAGCAGTATATCGGGGAGAGCCACATTCCTGTGGAGATCTACAAGGTGGAGCTGAACCAGGAACTCTCAGGCCTCAAGGATTGGGAGAGCGCGATGAAGCAGAACTCCGGAGGGGAACGCTTCGTCTGCTTCTTCACCGTGGTGGCCACTCTGATTGCTTACACCAGACGCATGCAGGGGGACTTCAGCCAGGTGGAGAACGCGAATCCCGGAAAAGTACTGCTTATGGACAACCCCTTCGGAAAGACCTCCTCAGGACATCTCCTGAAGGCGGTCATGGACATCGCAAAGACTTTCAATATGCAGCTGGTCTGCTTCTCTGACCTGGATCAGAGCTCCATCACCAACCGCTTCCGCCTGATTATCAAGCTGGCGGTCCGGAATCGCCTCTATTCGAAAAAGGAGACGCTGACCGTGGAGAAGACTCAGGCAGAGGGCTTGAGAAAGAACGAGTATCTGGAGGGAGCCTTTGTCCATCAGACTTTTGAGCAGCTGTCCTTCTGGGGAGAAGGGGAGGATATGTCCGTGCCCTGGAAGTCATAGGCAGAGGAGGGGAGACGCTCAAACTCCGGGTATCTATCGGTGAAGTGCCGGGCAGATTTGAAAGTTTCCAGAGATACAGATCTGGAAGAGGCATGAAAGACGGCAGGGAGAGCAGGATGAAAGGGGATGCGCGAGAACTCAGCATCCCTTTTCGCTTCTATATGCTGCAAAGCCTGAGGGCTGAGGCTCGGAATTGACAATCGGGAGTTTGGAGTCTATCTTTAGAGATAGGCGAGCCTAACTTTAACCAAGGAATCGTCTTTCCCTTTGAAAGATGGAGGAAATAGAAGATGGGAATGGCAGTGAGTATTGTTCTGGCTGTTCTGGTGTTTGGATACGCTGGATGGATTTTATACCGGGTTCTTAGTGGGATTTTTTCCGGAAAAGGAAACCCCTATGGCTGCTCCGGGGACTGCAGCAAATGTGGAGGCTGCGTCAGCGCGCATCCCGGCAGGGCAAAGAAGAGCCCTCTGAAATAGCGTGCCGGAGACGCTTTTTCGAGCCTGACCTCCCGGACTTTGCGCCTCGGATGCGTGATCTGTGTTTCCGCTCTTTTTCAGAGGATCTCAGGACTTTCAAGGGTTTATCAGGCAATCGAAATCAGCAGCTGCTCTATATATTTATACCCGCGAGCACGAGAATCTGCGATAAGATTGGCGCGAGCGGGCATATACCGGTGAAACACCTGGCAAATTCGAATGGTTCCCGGTATACGCCCAGCCCAGACTGCGCAAAGCTGACTTTACAGGACCGAAAATCCCCTATCGCCGCGAAATACGCGGCGTTTTTTTTATGCCGCAAAAGCTCACGCTTACGGGTACAGCAGGAACTGGATCCTTGGGAGCTGCCAGGGAGCGTATGCAGGGACAGAGGCACGCCCTGAGGCAGACCTTCTGCCGCCGCTCTCAGATCCTGCCAGCTGCGCAAAGCTTCATCTTTGATTTTCTGGAGGCTTTCTGCCATTCATTCCGGTAGCGGGACGGGGAGAGGCCTGTCACAAGCCGGAAGGAGTCGGAGAAATAGCTGCGGCTTTTGTAGTTCAGCGCAATGCTGATGTCCATGATGCTCTGATCGGTGGACTCCAGCAGAAATCTTGCCTCCTCTACCTTTGACTTGCGAATATAGTCGTTGATCTGGATACCGGTTTCCGTCTTGAACTTCCGGCTGAGGTAGTACTCGGTGTAGCCGGAGAAGGCCGCCAGATCAGAGAGACAGATCGAATCGCACCTATGTGCGTCGATGTAGTCCCGGACATCGCGGATGGCGGGGGACAGTTCTGTGCTTTCCCGTTTCCTGTAGACCCTCTGGACATAGTCCTCAAGGAGGCGGCGGCAGATGCCGGCGGTCTCAGAGAGGGAGGGAGAGGCCTCAATGCTTCTTGTGTACTGTTCGTAAAGGCTCAGGGACAGCTCTGGGCTCAGGCCGCCGTCGATGGCGGCGCGGGAGGTGAGGACGGCAAAGGCGGAGGCAGATTCCCGGGCGAGCCGGAGCTCCGTATCTTTTTCCAGGCGGAGGACTTTCCACAGGATGGCGTTTAGATGCTGCGTGGTTCTCTCATCCAGTTTTCCCTCCTGCACCATCAGAAGGAGCTGTTTTTCCTGGATCCAGACATCCGTCCGTGAAATGGGGGAGGCGTTTTCATCTCTCAGAGGCCTGCTTTCCATATGCTGCATACGAACGTAGGAGAGGTCTGAGACAGTCAGCTTTTCCCCGGAGGTACAGAAGTGCAGCATGAGGGCGAGTTCCCGGCATCCGGCCGGGGAGAGGCAGGGGGCCTTCTTCAGACCCTCCATAAGGGACAGTTTCCGGTCCAGGGGAAGACTTTTCTCCAGGGAGATCAGGGAAGGCTCTCTGACCTCCTCACTCAGAATCGGCCCCAGCAGGAAAATCGTGCCATCCGCCGCAGAATCTGAGATCCATGCCAGATCCATCGGATCTTCCAGAAGCAGAGGGGATGCTGTATCTTCTGTAAAGTGCGCCATCAGCAGCTGCCCGCAGCCCCGCCGGAGAAAGAGATCAGAGAAAAGATCCGGGACACTGCTTTGAGTCTCAATCAGGGTGAGATCTCGGTCGACCTTCCAGATGTCGATGCTCTGCTGAAGGGAGAAGAGTTCATGAAGAAACAGGATCCTCTGATCCACATCCCCTTTACCTGGAGAGATTCCGCAGGCTTTCTCCCCTGTGTTTTTCCTGCTGTCCTTTTTCACCCTGGCCGGTCTCCTTCCTGCGTACTGCTATAGGACTTCAGGATGTTGGGAGTGCAGAGCACGGAACCAGCTGTGGGAGTCCTTTTTGACGATCGTGTGATACCCGCGTGCGTGAGAATCTGCGACACAATTGGCAAGAGCGGGTATCTCGCCTTGGTGCCCCGGCAGATTCAGATGCTTCCGCCGGGAGAAAGTATAGTGGCTTGGCAGCTGTGAGTCAAAGAGGAGAGAAAGGAGATCCGGCAGAGTCCTGAACGGATGCCAATCATTTTTCGTGCAGAACTGACTTTGCATGCGGCATATACAAGCTTTCAGAATTCTCTTATCTGTCGTGTTCAGGTCACAGATGCCTTCAGCTGCAAGGAGGGGCGTAAAAAAACGGAAGGCGGCTGAAGGAGAGGGCGGATCGATGGATAGACAGATCCAGAGAGGAATGGTAGAGTCAGAAGGAAATGGGGAAATCGAGAAAAGAAAGGGATGAATGGGTTCCCTCGAGAATCAAAGATCGTAACTGCCCAGCCCGCTTTGACCGCTTGTCGCTGAACGAGGTCATACTTATTTCAAAAGCAAAGGCCGGGCACAGATGGATGCGGGCGGAGGAGCCTGCGCCCGGCCTCGTAGCTCTCAGGCGCCCGCGATGGACAGGCATGAAAACAGAAACAGGGAGATTCAGATCTACGCCTGATCAGGAAAAGCAGCCGATGAACGCGATGAACGGAAATCAGCTCTTCCAGGCAGTGTCCGGGAGGGTGGTTTTTGCGCGCCCTTGTGTGCTGGAGAGCCTGATCATTCGAAAGGACCGATCGGTGGATGATTGAGATGGGCCTGCCCTGCGCCGGGGCAGGCTTTTTCTGTTCTTCTGGGACTCCAGGCTGGAGGAGACAGGCATGCGCGTAAGTGGAAATGGAAATTCAAGTGTAAGCGTATGAGTATGAGCGTGAGTATGAGCGTGAGTAAGCGTATGAGCATGAACATGAACATGAGCAGAAGCAAACACAGACACGGGTACTGCTTGTGTAAATCCTACAGAATTGAGCAAAAAGATACAAAAGAATAAATAGTAGAATATCAGAATTGATAATAAAGTACTATCTAATACATAATAATACATAATAATATATAATAATAGATATTAAGACATATCCAATAATATGAATCGCATGATTGATCATGGCGA
>CADBUA010000165.1 GCA_902797665.1 uncultured Lachnospiraceae bacterium
CACATTTATTTGGCACATATCATCACATAAAGCATCGGCGGGAGATCAAAAAAAGCGCCTTATAAATACTTTGCATATCTACAAATCAGATTAGGATTTCCTGCCCTCTGGAAGATTTTTTTCACTGTGCTATACTTTTGTATGGTTGGGAGGAAGCTGAGATGGCTGAGCTGCTGGACGCGCCGGGAGATTGATAGCTGGATCGCACAGGCTGAGGATTTTCCTCTCCTCAGGAAATCTTTCTCCTCACAGATTTCTGTCTGGCCTCTGCCTTTGTCTTTTCTGCTCTGCACAGAGCGAAACGATAATGGTCTTCTTGCTTCTTCGGCAGCCCTTTCATAGAGGAAGCCCTGAAGGTCCATTTTTCACCAGAAACGGCACACCCTCCGGGACATGGGCGGGCAGCCTTTTCCTGACGTAAATAAAAGAGCGAATGAGAAGGTTCCCTCTAAAGGACAGGAGAGAAAAGGTTCTTCCCCGGGGCGCTGAATCAGATGGAGGAGCAGGTATTGATCGATGTTCACACACAGGAAAGTCACGGATCTGAATGCGTACTTCTCCCCTCTGAGCGGGAGAGAGGACAGGACAGTCTATTTTGGCAGGATCAACCGCTACAGTGAGGCGGTTCACGCTTTTCTCCTGAAATACTTTGAGGACGCGCGGAAAGCGGGGGTTCTCATCGAAGGCAAGCTTCCGAATCCAGATGAGAAGAACCTCTCCTACTATCGGGAGCTGATGGGGGATCATTTTCAGCTGGATCGGGGATTCATTCAGGATGCCCTCAGAAAGTGGCTTCCGCGAATGAACGATGCCCAGCGGAAAAACGTGGCGGAGTCCATGTACAGCACCCTGACCCTTCTCAAGGAGGAAGGCAGGAACGAGGCGATGCTGAAAAACGCTTACGTCAAGTTTATGTGCTGGTTCTATTACAGGCTGGAACGGATCGTCAACCGCCTGGGGAGCGAGAAGCTGCCGAAGATTCTCTATGAAGGGGAGATCAGCAGGTACGAGCTTCTGATGATGTCGCTTCTCTCGAGCGCCGGCTGTGACATTCTGCTTCTGCAGAAGAAGGGGGACGGGCCCTACCTGCGTCTTGATCCTGCCTCTGCTTTGTCAGACGAGATCCCTGTTCCGGGAGGGACAGATTTTCCGCCTTCTTTCGGTCTGAAGGGCATTCTGGCGGAGATCCGCGAAGCGGAGGATGCCGAGCGTCTTTATCGGGATCAGCCGAAGCTTGACCCTTGCACCAATGCCTGGCTCACGGGAAAAATCCGGGAGGATCTCCTGAAGGCCCCCGCAAAGCGGGGGAATGATCCCGGCTTTTTCTACAATCTATTTGTCAGGATCAATGGGGTTCCGGACAGACTGACCTACCTCAATGATCTCTATCAGCTCGGACTGGAGCTTCAGGGCTGGCAGAGAAATGTGCTGATCATGGACAAGGCGATTCCGAAGCCGGACATGGAGGAGATTTCTCAGATCCAGAGGGGGAACTACCAGACGCGGGATCAGATGATCCTGGGGCTTTCCAGGAACCTGATCTACCCCGCGAACCCGGAGGTCCAGAAGCTGATGCAGCGGGCTTTTGTCGATCTCATTCTCTCTGAGTCCAGGAAAACGGAGATGAGCCTTCCGAGGCTGACCAACCGGGCCGTCTACCTCCTCTGCTGGATCAGACGCTATCAGGGGGACCTTTTCAGAAACTGGAATCCTGAGAGCGTCTCGGTCTTCATTCACATGGGACCCTTGCGGGATGAGACAGAAGCGATGATGCTCCGCTTTCTGGCCCATCTCCCGGTGGATGTGCTGATCCTGCGCCCGAACCTGAATGAGAACTGCGTTTTAAAGGATCCGCTTCTCTATGAGCAGAGTTTTCCCGACTCTCTGATCGTGGAGCACTATCCGAGGGATGGGGCCGCGGCCGAGATGGGAACCGCGGCTTACTACGCGGAGCGGGATCTCGACACGCTGATGTATCAGGACACCGGGATCTACCGAACAAGGCAGTATAAAAACGCAACAGTTCTGACCCTCAGGACCATGTATGAGGAAATCTCGATCCTCTGGGATCAGGAACTCAGATATCGGACGGATTTTCAGACAAGGGGAGATCTGGTGACCCTCCCTGTGCTCTATGCGAAGGTCTCAGGAGTCAAGGATGGAAATGTGGAGCTGTACTGGAAGAGCATCAAGGCTCTCCTCACAGAGGAGACGAAGCTGATCACAGGCTCCTCATTTTATGACAGCCTGGCGCAGAACCCAGTCAAGGCGTATGCTGCGGGTTTTCTGAAAAATGGAAAGCTTCAGAGGCAGAAGATCCTGGAGCATAAGTGTTATCAATACGGATTTCTCCGCCAGGAGATGCAGGACTACATGCTCGATAAGCTTCAGCTCATGATCGAGCAGCGGATCATCAGCGGTACGTTTGAGAACGGGACAGAGTACACCATCATCGCTACGGTCCTCAACCTGGACAGGAGTCTGCTCCGTCTGATTCAGAACTTTGACTTTACAAAGAAAAACCCAAAGATCGTCTGGATCATGACGGGTGAGATGGCGCTTACGCTGGAGGATACGATCCTTGTGACTTTTCTGCATCTATGCGGGTTTGACATTGTGTTTTTCGTACCGACCGGATATCAATGTATTGAGAAATATGCCGCGAAAAGACTGTTTGAGGAGCATCAGATCGGCCCGTACATCTATGATCTGACCGTTCCGGACTTCAAAGCGGTATCAGGTTCAGTGAAGGGAGCGCGCATGTCTCTGCGCGAACTGTTTTTCAAGAGGGGGAACTGATATGGCACTGGATTTCAGCAAAGCATCGATAAGCCCGGGGCCGTCCCAGGCATCAGGCGGCCAGGTGAAAGATGAAAAAGATGAGATTGAAGTGATGGAGACTTACGACATCACAAAGGACAGACAGGAGATGAACACCCAGCTCGTGGGGTCGCCGGAGGTGGACGCTCTGACGAGCCAGATCGAGCTCGACAACCTTGAGACCATTGTCTCCTTTGGGGCATCTGCGGCGGATGAGATCTCAAAGGCATCTGATGTGGTGCTTCGAAGCCTGAACATGAGCCAGATGGACGAGAGCTCTCAGCTTTTGAATGCCCTCGCCAAAATCATGGAGCAGTTTGACATTGACGAGATCCGGGAGAATCCCGGCCTTTTCGGCAAGCTCTTCGGCAATGCCCGCAAACAGCTGGACAAGATCCTCGGGAAGTATCACACGATGGGGGATGAAGTTGACAAGATCTATGTCGAGCTGAAGAAATACGAGAACGAGATCAAGCAGTCCAATCGCAAGCTAAACAGCATGTTTGAGGCGAATGTGGGCTACTACCATGAGCTGGTCAAGTACATCCTCGCGGGGGAGCAGGGCTGTCGGGAGCTGGAAGAATACATCGCCAGGCGCCAGGCAGACATGGAGATGACGGGGGACAGCTCGATTCAGTTTGAACTGACCTCCCTGAACCAGGCCCTGATGATGCTGGAGCAGAGGACGCAGGATCTCCGGACAGCGGAGAGTGTCGCCATCCAGTCGATCCCGCTGATCAAGACCATGGAGTTCTCCAACATGAACCTGGTCCGGAAGATCAACTCCGCCTTTATCGTTACGCTCCCGGTCTTCAAGCAGGCTCTGGCCCAGGCCATTCTCCTGAAGCGGCAGAGAATTCAGGCCGAGGCCATGTCCGCCCTGGATCAGAAGACCAATGAGCTCCTGATCAAGAACGCAAAGAACGCTGTGGAGCAGTCCAAGATGACCGCCCGCATGGCTGCCGGAAGCTCCATTAAGATCGAGACCCTGGAGAACACCTGGCGTACGATCATGAGCGGCATCGATGAGACACGGCAGATCGAGCAGCAGGCGAGGAAGCAGCGCATGGACGATCAGAAGAGGCTGGAAGTGATCAAGCAGGAGTTCAGGAGCAAGTATCATGTGCCTCCGAAGAGCTATTGAGCGATAACCGTCCGCAGATCCTGGATTGAGCAGCATAGCAAAGCATATCATATACAATAGCATCATTAAATAAGATAAGAATACTTTTGACTATATGAACGGGGCGGCATGCTCTTATGCCGGCCATGGCAAGTGGGAGGAGGAGATTTATGCCGATTAATCTTACAAAGGGGCAGAAGGTCGATCTGACAAAGGGAAATCCCAGCCTGAAGAAGATCATGGTCGGGCTTGGATGGGATGTCAATGAGTTTGACTCCGGGGAGGACTTTGACCTTGATGCCGCGGCGTTTCTTTTGGGATCGAATGGAAAATGCCCGAATGAGAAGGACTTCATCTTCTATGGAAACCTGGAGCACCAGAGCGGAGCTGTCAAGCATATGGGGGACAACCTGACCGGCGAGGGGGAGGGCGACGATGAGCAGATCGAAGTGGATCTGACCGTGGTTCCCGCCAACATCGAGCGGATTGCCTTCACCTGCACCATCTACGACGCCGAGAGAAAGCGCCAGAATTTCGGACAGGTTCAAAACGCCTTCATCCGGATTGTGGACGAGGTGACCGGGCAGGAGATCATCCGCTATGACCTGGGGGAGGACTTCTCCATTGAGACCGCGATCGTGGTGGGAGAGCTTTACCGCAGGGGCGGAGAGTGGAAATTCAATGCCATCGGGAGCGGATTCCAGGGTGGTCTGGCCGCGCTCTGCGGACATTATGGGATAGAGGTAGCATAAGTGCAGCTGTCCAGCCCGCTTTGCGCACTTGATGCGCAGAACGAGGTCTTACATTTCAAAAGCATAAGCAAGGGAGGATTGTCATGGCAGTAAGTTTGCAGAAGGGACAGAAGGTCAGTCTGACCAAGGATCGTGCCGGACTCTCGAGCCTTCTGATCGGTCTGGGCTGGGATGAGGCAGAGAGAAAGCGAGGCTTTTTCGCCCCAAAGACGCAGGATATTGACTGTGATGCCTCGGCGATCATGCTCCAGAGCGGGCATCTTTCGAGCAAGGACGATGTCGTCTATTTCGGAAATCTGAGCCACAAAAGCGGCAGTGTGCGCCACTTCGGAGACAACCTGACCGGGGCGGGCGAGGGCGATGACGAGCAGATTCTGATTGAATTGAACAAGGTACCGGAGAGCTATGACCGGATTGTCTTTGTCGTCAACATTTATCAGGCGGATATGCGGCACCAGCACTTTGGCATGATTAAAAACGCTTTCATTCGGGTGGTGGACGGGAGAAACAATCAGGAAATCTGCCGCTACAGCCTGACGGACGATTACTCCGGCATGACAGCGCTGATTCTGGGAGAGGTCTACCGCCGTGGGGCCGAGTGGAAGTTCAACGCGGTCGGTCAGGGCACCAGCGACAACTCCATTGGGGTGCTCTCAGCCCGCTATCAGTGAATGTGTGTGCCTGGAGAAAATGATGCTGCGTGAAGCGGGGGATCGTTTCGCGCAGAGACGATAGTCATATATAGAGAATCCAGTCTCAATAAAGGCTATGGATGGATAAAGAGAGTTCAGCCTCAAAAAGGCTATGGATGGATAAAGAGAGTCCAGCCTCAATAAAGGCTATGTATTGTATAGAGAGGAGGCAGTTATGCCAATCAATCTGTCTAAAGGTCAGAAAGTAGACCTGACAAAGGGAAATCCAGGCTTGAAGAACATCATGGTCGGGCTTGGATGGGATGTGAACGCGTTTGATTCCGGAACGGACTTCGACCTCGACGCCGCGGCTTTTATGACGGATGCGGGTGGCAGGTGCCCGAGCGAGAAGGAGTTCATCTTCTACGGAAACCTGGAACATCCGAGCGGGGCTGTCAAGCACCTGGGCGACAACCTGACCGGAGCCGGGGAAGGGGATGACGAGCAGATTCATATCGATCTTGCCAGGGTCCCGGCGAACATCGACAAGATCTCGTTTACGGTTACGATCTATGACGCGGACACCAGGCGGCAGAACTTCGGGCAGGTCTCCAATGCCTTCATCCGGATTGTCGATGAAGCCAAGGGGCAGGAGCTGATCCGCTATGACCTGGGCGAGGACTACTCAATTGAGACAGCCGTTGTGGTCGGGGAATTGTATCGCCATGGCGGGGAGTGGAAGTTCAACGCCATTGGGAGTGGTTTCCAGGGCGGCTTGGCTGCGCTTTGCGCGCACTATGGGATTGACGCGGGCTGAGCCTTGAGAAACTCAAAGGACTGTATGCCAGGATCTTCGGAAGCGGGCATGGGGTCTTTCGTTTGAAGAAACAGGAACTGTCCAGTCCGCTTTGCGCACTTTTTGCGCGTGGGAATAAGGACAAAGCCAAGGCCGGGCGAAAACGCAAAGGGCGATGGAGCCTACGCCCGGCTTCCTGCCATTAAGGCGCCTCAGACTGGACAG
>CADBUA010000166.1 GCA_902797665.1 uncultured Lachnospiraceae bacterium
CTGTATCTCCCTCCTCCTGTATGTTTTCCGCTGCCGTTTCCATCTCTTTCTGGGAATCCTTGCGGAGACTGACAAGTCTCATAAAAGTCCTCCTGATAAACTCTGTCTTTCTGAAACTATGATGATTCTATGATCTGTGGCAATGTAAATATATGCATTTATTTGTGGGTTTATTCGTGATTTATTTGTGGATATGCATTTATGCGTATGCATATATATATGTATATGTGCTTATCTATTCACATGTGTATGTGTTTATTCATCTATCTGTTGATCTGTCTATCATTGTTCCCCAGCCATGATGACGATCTATAATGACGATCATTCAAAAGAACAAACGCGGCTGCCTCCCAGCCTCGCACTTTCACTTTCAATGGGGCTCATAGAACAGGCAGCGCTGCCTGGCTGGAATCATAGCTGCATTTTCTGGGGCAAGTTTACCAGACAAGCATCCTGCAAACAAGCAAAGCAGCAGGACAGAGCAGCGAAAGCAGGTCATTTCCCAGAGTCTTTCTCCCGGGAACCATTCAGATTTGCCAGGTGTCTCACCGGTATATGCCCGCTCGTCCCAATTACCTGCAGCACAATTCCATAGCTCGCGGGGATATCTTGCCTGCCATGAACTTCCTACGTGCTTTTTGGACGTCTCCTGAGGGATGAAAAGCCCCTGCCCGGGACATGGGCAGGGGCTTTTCTGTCTTTTCGTGTCTTTGTAGCTATGGGACTCTGGATCTCCGTGTCTCTGGATCTTTGCAGGTCCCAGATCGGGTCTTTGATAGTGCCAGTTATCCGATGTCTTTCTGATAGCTATCGATGCGAAATCTCTTACCGCAGCAAATCGAAATGCGTTCTCTCATCAGGAAGATCCCTCAGAAAAGCCTGTCGATCATTTCGGTCTGGCGCCGCTTTTCAACATCAGATGCAGCGATCCGTCTTCATGCCATTCCCCTGATCCGGGATCAGGCCTCTTTCTTTTTCCTGAAAGTCTTGATCGCGCACAGAAGAAGCAAAAGAGCAATGACTCCGTCTGTGCCGTACATGATCTTTCTCCAGATCGGCATCGCGGAGTTGAGGTTTGCCTCATCATAGGCGCGGCTGTTGGCCACAACATAGAGGATGTTCTTCGCGGAATTCCGCATCGCCGCCTGAGCACCGTTGGTGTCACGGAAGCGAATATCGTTGGTCTCTGTCGGATAGTTGACAAGGCAGAGGTCTGTACCGTTGCGGATCGCCTGATCAGCGCTCATGTAGCCGTAGACGCCGAAGTAGTCCGTCTCGACAAAGCCCTTGAAGCCCCACTCATCGCGGAGAACCGTTTTGCAGAGCTCAGCAGTGCCACCCGCCCAGCGGTTGCCGATGTAGTTGAATGAGCTCATGACGGCCAGGCAGTCTGCATCCTTGACGCAGATCTCAAACGGTTTCAGATAGATCTCGCGGATCGCCTGCTCGGTGCTCCAGGTGCAGAGCATGTCGAGACGGTTCGCCTCCTGATCGTTCATGGCAAAGTGTTTCATGTAGGCGTAGACGCCGTGCTCCTGGCTTCCCAGAACCGCGTTTGCAGCCATGTAGGCAGACAGAATCGGGTCCTCACTGTAGTACTCAAAGTTCCGGCCTGCGAAAGAGGTTCTGTGGATGTTCATAGCCGGTGCGTACCATCCGGAGACATCCATCTCATCCGCCATCTGCCCGATGCTGTCGCCGAAGCTGTGCGCAAGCTCCTTGTTGAAACTCGCGGCGATCATGACAGCTGCCGGGAAGCCGATGGAACCGGTGCCCGTAAAGTTGTTGTTGATCGATGCGGGTCCATCACAGTCGTTTGTGCGGATCTTGCCAATCGATTCGACTGCCGCCGTCTGGTAGCCGCCGAGAGAGATCAGCCCGTTCATGTCATCGAGCGTCATCTCATCGAGGAGGTCGTCCCACTTCGGATCATCCTTCTCGAGCCCTCTCATATCCTTGAGGACCAGGCCGTTCTTGGCTCCGGTGGTGACAGGTCCCGCATCCGGGTCCTCATCCATCGCCACAGCCTCCGCGGTCAGGTAGTTGGAGATGTTGTAGGTGCTGCTCTTGTAATCTTCAGACATCTCAAAGCTCTGAGGTGCCTGGATTGCCTTCTCATAGTTGGCGAATCCGCCCTTGCGGCTCAGGTACTCGACATCCCCCTCGGCGTATTCGAACTGCGATACTGCCGGGATCAGGTCATCAGAGCGTTTGTTCGACTCATCGTAGATGATGGTCTTGTCAAGTTTCCAGGTCTTTGTGTCAAGCATGTTGTGGGAATCGGCGCCGATTGAAATCTCGTAATCGCCCTCTTCCAGCACATAGCAGCCAGCGCCATGCCCGTCAAAGGATGCCATATCTTCCACAGAGAAGGAGATGCTGACCGTCTCGGAAGCACCCGGCTCCAGGATCGAGGTCTTGCCAAACTCCACAAGATTTCTGGAGGCTTTCTCAATTCCGCCGTCGGTATAGGGCGGGTTGAAGTAAACCTGCACCACGTCTTTCCCGGCGCGATCGCCAGTATTCTCAACCGTGACATCGAAGGAAAGGATTCCATCCTCCTCGGTAATGTCACTCATCTTCTGGCTGAAGGTCGTGTAGGAAAGGCCGTAGCCGAATGGATACTGAACCGTCTTGTCGAAGTCGATCAGCTTCTCTTCAGCTGCCGTCTCATAGAACTTATATCCAACGTAGATGTTTTCCACATAGTTGACAAAGGAAGGAGTCGACACCTGGGCAAACTCTTCCATGTTGGTGTAGTTGAAGTCGCCAAAGTTGTTCCACCAGGGGGTACTCTTGAAGTCATACACCCAGGTGTCAACCGTCTTGGCGGACGGATTGACTTCGCCGGAAAGGATCTTTCCGAAGGCTTCAAATCCAGCCTGGCCCGCTCCTGCTGCCCAAAGAACGCCCTTGATCTGGGGATAGTCTTCCACGAAAGCGAGATTGAAGGGGTTCGCGCCATTGTAGAGCAGGATAACCTTGTCGAAGTTCGAGCAGACAAGATCGATCATCCCCTCTTCCTGGTTGTTGAGATTCAGGTAGCTGTCTCCCTCATCCCAGTCATTCCCCTCATTCATCGTGTCATCGTAGGTCGCGGCAGTGTAAGTTGTGCCATCCTGGAAGGTTCCTGCGACAACCCCGGCCATGTCATGCGGAATGTCCGCGCCTTCGCCGCCAACACGCGTGATGACGATCAGAGCGGTATCAGAGAAGTCCTTGGCGCCGGAGATCAGGTCATCGCTGTAGCTCGCTGCCGGGGGTTCCGGAAGCGTCCAGTCCTGCGCCCACATCCCAACAACCGGGCGCGCTGCCTGATAGCCGGTGTAGAAATCTGACAGGGCACTGTTGGTCTCAATTCCGGCATTTGAAAGCCCCTGAAGAATGGACGTCGTCGGATAGGCATCACTCATGGAGCCGGATCCTGTGCCGCCGTAGCAGGGGTTGGTTGAGGCCCAGCCAAAGACGTTCAGCTTGCTGCCGGACGATAGCGGAAGGATATTTTCCTCATTCTGGAAGAGCGCGATGCCCTCCTTTGCAATGTCCACCACCAGGTCTCTGGCCACCGTGGAGGTCTCCTCCGAGATGGTCCCGCTGCCGGATACCAGGTCCAGCATCGTCTTCATGGGCCCTGTGCAGACCATGTTGACGCAGACCACAATGCCGAGAATCATGGCGATAAAGGCGCTTCCGCGGATCCTTCCTCTCTTCGGCTTCTGCCACTTCTGTGCTGCGATCATCAAAATGATTCCCACGACCAGAATGATTCCGACCGCAATGAGGTACCCCTTGA
>CADBUA010000167.1 GCA_902797665.1 uncultured Lachnospiraceae bacterium
AATACCAATGAGCAGCAAGCGGCGACAGCCGAAGTGTTAAAGCAGCTGCGAGAGAATCTGACCAAAGATGGTGAGGCTGTTAATCTCCGTACAATATCTGCAGAGGATCTGACCACAGCCGTCATGAAGACGGTTGCCGCAGCAGGTATACCTAAGGAAAAGCTCTCATCTCTTGGCGACAGTTTCTCTGTCGTTCGCAAGAGGCGGGCCGGGGGTGCGAAGTCCTGTCCAATCCGCACGTTATTCTGCCGAAATCCGGGGAATACATAATGCTTTTCCGCCTTCTTTTCCGTTTATCATGCCCAGCTCTGATGGTATTTTATGCAGCATAAAGGCCGGTGAAGGAGAGGTTCAAGGGATTCAGGGGATTCGGGGAGGCATCCTTTGCTATTCAGATATCGTCTTGATGTCTCTGATATGTTTCCCCTGACGAAAAGTCTTTTGATGCGGTTCCTGAATGCTCTGAAGTCAGCGCGGACAAGGCATCCGCCCCAAAAATATTTTTTTGACGCTTCCTCAGAAACCGTGTTTTTGGGATTTTTCGTGCTACAATAACTTGTAGAAACATCTTTGTCGGTGAAGCAGCTGGAAGAGACGAAAGGAGGGGCTTATGAACAAATCAGTCACGAGATCCATACAGATTTTTCTATTCATGGTCTTGGCGGCTTGCGCCCTGCCGTTATCTTCCACAAAGACGGAGGCTGCAAGCCCTGGCAAAAAAGTCATGGCCAAGTCCACTCCTCAGGTTCAGATTCACGCCGTGAATTCCGCCAACAGGGAGCTCAATCACATGGTCCCGACGGACAGCAGCTTCCGCGCCTATATAACGTCGGAGGATGACAGTCTCCTGACAGATGGGTGGAACTGGACGTGCTCCAGCCCCGCCATCATAGCGGTCTCTGAGAGCAGAAGTTCCAGCTGCTCCTTCCGGACCCCCGGCATTTCGGGAAAGGTCACCATCACAGCCCGAAAGGGAAACGTGAAGGCTCAATATACCATGAATGTCCAGAGCACTGAAAGCAGAGAGATCTGGGAGGGTTTCCGGGAAGAACTGTTCTACCAGTACCTCTCCCCCTCTGAGAGCCGCCTGGAGAAGTGCCTGAAGATTGCCCGCTGGCTATGCGATTATGCTACCCTTCGCTCTACGAACGATCCCGACATGTTTGCTCTCATGCAGACCCACTATGGCCAGTACACCCACTACGCCCAGATCTTCGCCTTTCTCGCGGAGGGCGCAGGGATCCCGGTCAAACTGGCTGAGGATGACGGGTATATGTGGAATCAGGTAGAGATTGATGGCCAGTGGTACAACCTGGATACCGCCAGTATGGACAGGCATGACTCAGTCGGCAGCTACGAATACGGATACTTCCTCGTGTCCGACGCTCTCTTCTGGCGAAAGGGTCCGAGGATGAGCGGCGTGTACTGCAGCAGTACCCGCTTTGACTATCAGAAAACCAGCCCTGAAGACAGTCCCTGGGCCAGCGGAGAATGGAAGAAGAGTTAAGCTGGACCTGGGTTACCATTCCCCTTCTCAAAACCGTGTCAGGAGCGGCGCTCCTGACACGGTTTTTGTCTCGTATTTTCTTTCCGACAATGCTGTTTCAGCCTTTTTCCTCGTTATCCGAGGGCTACATCCAGGATCATCATCAGGACAAAGCCCAAAGCGAATGCGATGGTCCCATGGTTGGAGTGCTCTCCTTCCGACATTTCCGGAATCAGTTCTTCCACAACCACATACATCATGGCACCTGCGGCAAAAGCCAGGAAATAGGGCAGAACCGGGACCACAGCGCTTGCCGCCAGGACAGCGAAAAGGCCTGCCAGCGGTTCAACCGCTCCGGAGAGAACGCCATAGCAGAAGGTCTTCCCCTTGGACATTCCCTCTGCCCGTAGAGGCATGGCTACGATCGCGCCTTCCGGGAAGTTCTGGATCGCGATGCCAAGCGCCAGCGCCAGAGCCCCGGCAGCGGTGACGCCGTTGCTGCTGCTATGCAGCCAGCCCGCGTAGACCACGCCGACCGCCATTCCTTCGGGGATGTTGTGGAGCGTGACTGCAAGAATGAGCTTTGTCGTCCTCTGCAAGAGCACTTTAGGTCCTTCCTCCTGCTGATCCATATGCATATGCGGGGTCACTTCATCCAGAAACAGCAGGAAGCCAATGCCGATCAGAAATCCCAGCGCAGCTGGAATGAAAGAGAGTTTTCCCATATGTTCGCTGTTTTCGAGAGCCGGCTGCAGAAGACTCCAGAAAGACGCCGCCACCATCACGCCTGCGGCAAATCCGGTCAATATCCGCTGCAGGCCGTCAGAGATCTGCTGTCGCAGAAAAAAGACCATCGCCGCACCCAGACCTGTCCCCAAAAAAGGGATCAGCAAGCCAAGTGCCACTGTTGTTCTCATTGTACACCTCCTTGTATAAAACGCTCTTCCGAAAGAATCCCTGCTGCCAGTTCTGCCTGTTTCCGCTCACGCCCATCATATCGTTCCTTCTCACGCTCGCGGCTATAAGAACCCAGAAGAGCTCTTCCAGATTTTCAGAACCCCTTCTCTTCCAGTATCGCACGTATCCCTTGCGCGAACCAGCCTCAGGAAGGATCCGGAGATAGTGATTCTGAGCCCGCAGCATGAATCACAGAATCAGAGACCTGGCGAACAGGGTGGCCGGGGAGATGAAAAGAGTCACTGGCGCCCCTGTTTGATGGATGAACAGCTGTTAAGGAGCCTGGATTGACCCATCCTTTTTGCCCATAAAGCATGGCAGAGCCTGCTCTTATGACTTTCTTCAAAAAATCTTCCAAAAGGCTTCGGAAAGCTTCCTGAAAGACCAGCAGCAGCTTTCATGCATGGGAGATTCCATAGATCAGCAAATACAAGCTCCTGGATATGATATATGAATACAGTTCTCGACAGCGTTCCATAGAGCTAAACTTCCAAAACAAGAGCCCCTCTGCTATAATGATAAGCGTTTCGGTCTGGCAAGCTGAGCTTGGAAACACGCAGTTTTGACTGACAAAGAAAGGAGTTCCCAAATGAACTTGAGGAAGAATATGAAAAAGATGTTGGCAGTCATCACATCTGCCGCGCTGGTCGCAACAGTTCCGATGACCGCGTTGGCCGAGGATGTGCCCGCGCTGGACGACCTCACGGATATCCTCGATGAATCCCAGGAAAACGTCCCCACTGCCGGGACAGTGTCCTTTACGCTGGAGGAGAGCGCAAAGGAGCTTGTGGGTTCAATGCTTGGCGCAGATCTGAGCTGGCTCAATTCCGCAGCCATCAGTGCCTGTGCTGAAGATGCAGAGGACGGCATGTCCGCGGGTGCCTTCGAACTCGATGTGAATGACCAGGAGTTTTTGTCCGGCTCCTTTAAATTCGATCCTGAGACAAGCATGCTTTACCTGCAGCTGCCTGACCTCCGCGAAGAGGCAATGGCAATCAGCGTGAACATCACTGCTCAGGCTGAGGCCAGCGGCTTCTCTACTGAACAGCTGTCCGCTTATATTGATCAGGTGATAGAACTGATCGGTTCCATCAGTGACGAAGAGGTCTCCACGTTCATTGATTCTCTGATCAATGCGGTCAGCACACATATGTCATTCGACGAGGCATCTGATGTCGAAATTGACATCAACGGCGTTGCCGCGACTGTCTCGAAGACGATCCTTGCTTTTGACGAGGAGAACTTCGGAGCCGCGCTCAAGGATCTGGTCGATGTGTTCAGCACTGACCCGCTTGTTGAGAAGGTTCTGACCAGCGGACTTGCTGATTCCATTTCTCAGCTGATCTCCAAAGACGCAGAGCCGGGTTATCTGAACGGCTTTGTCCAGGGTCTTCTCTCCATGGCATCCGGCATGCTTGCTGAAGCCCAGCTTCCAGGCTTCGACGCCTACTACGAAGCTGACGAGAGCGGCGACACCTTCGGATTCGGTCTGGAAATGCTTCTGGAAGGCGCAGCGAGCGGAATCTTTGAGGTTCTCGGTCAGACAGAAGAGGACGAGTTCAACATCGCCATCAATCTTGGCGAACTGCTCAAGAGCGCGGCTGGTCTGACTCCGGACCTTCGCACTGGTCTCGCGATGGTCGGCGGCGCGGATGCCGGAACAATCTCCCTGATCCTGGAAGATACTGACCTTGTTGACCTGGTCTACTCTGAGAGCACCATGGAACTGTACTTCGCCGGTGAGCTGTACCTGACCTGCAGTGTGTCCGATGAATGCGCCGCAGAGTTCAATGATTTCGATACAGCTTCCGCGATTCCGGTCAGTGTCAATGCGACCGATGGTTCTGCGGACGTTGACGAGTGGGCTTCCGGAATTGATACCACTATTCTTGAGGAAAAGCTTGCCGCTATCATGGGCTACCAGGAAGCGGAAACTGAAGCTGCCGCCTAAATCTTTCCACGTCAAAAAACTGCTTGTCAGATAAACCAGGGCTCGGAGATGATGATCTCCGAGCCCCTTTTCTTTCCCGTTCTTCTCTGTCTCTCCAGTTTTTCAGATTTCCATGTTCTTTCTTAATTGTGTATGCATATTGCTTTATGATGTTTCCAATAATCTTCTATCTCATTGCACATCCGTCATCGTGTTTCCGGGTTTACCCCATTGCGCTCAGCATTTGCTTTCCGATTCCATATATGTGCTATTTTTATCTGATCTTCCGCTTTTCATACTCATCCACTGATGCAGCCTTGATTGAGTCCACCACTGCCTGATCCGCGGGGAGCCAGGAGACAGTCCCGAGCTCGTCCCGTGAAAGCCAGGCCGCATCCTCATGCTCCTTCAGAACCAGATTTCCTTCCGCCACGCTGCACCAGTAGCACTTCATCGAGAGGTGAAAGTCCGGATAGTCCATCTCCACGCTTGTCACCATCTCTCCCACCGTAATCTCTGTATCCAGTTCCTCCCGGATCTCCCGTCTCAGCGCGATCTCCGCCGTCTCCCCCTTCTCAATCTTACCGCCAGGAAACTCCCACCAGTCTTTATAGGGGCCATAGCCTCGCTGCGTAGCAAAGATCTTCCCATCTGACAGGATGACCGCCGCGGCTACATTTACCGTCTTCATCCCAGCTTTCTCCCTCTCTGCCCTTTTCCCCAGGCGCAAAGCCATCCCGCAGCAGCCTGAGGCCCTATACGCATAAGCAGGCACGTATAGATCTGTCATCCGATCTCGAATTCCTGCGGCTGAAACTCCGGACAGACGCTCTCCCTGGTCATGATGACAGAGGCCGCCAGGCGGGTTGCGATTCTGCAGGATTCCTCCAGACTCTTCCCATAGGTCAGCCCGATCGCCGTTCCCGCAAAAAAAGCATCTCCAGCGCCGGTTGTGTCCACAACCTCCACATCCAGGCTGGGGCAGTAGCCGTTCTCCCCACCGGCGCTGACATAGATGGATCCCCGTTTTCCCAGTGTCACAACCATGCAGGGAATTCCGGCTTTCTGAATATCGTCCCCGACTGCCTGGATCAATTCTTCGACTGTACAGCCGTCATAATTCTCTGAAAACAGCATGGCTGCCTCCTGCTCGTTGCAGACCAGGCAGCAGGTTCTCCTGAGAAAGTTTCTCCTTTCCATTGCAATGGACATGTTGGAGACAACCGCGAAAACCTTTTTCCCATACTTCTCCGACAGATCAAAGACCCGCTCCAGAATCTCCAGTTCCATGTCGATCTCAACCACAACGCTGTCTGCGGATGAAATGATCTCCTCCCCGTGCTCCGAAAGGACCTTAAGAATCTCTCCCAGCTCCGGCCGCTTGGAGATCGAGGCGATCACATCGCCCTGATTACTGAAGATTGCAAGCCAGGTTCCCAGCCCATCCTCTGTCCTGCGGATATAGCGGGTATCCACCTTCCGGCTTTTGAGATGATCGATGATATCCGTCGAGATCCCTGTCCTGTCCACCACAGAGATAAAGGTGGGGCAAAGCTGAACATTCGCGATATCTTCCGCGACATTCCGGCTCACACCGCCATGCACCTGGACAAC
>CADBUA010000168.1 GCA_902797665.1 uncultured Lachnospiraceae bacterium
CCTTCCCCTCTATGTATCCTATGCCCTATGCCCTTTTCAGGTCCTTCCTCTGCCTTTTCTCTTCTTCTCCTTCTCATTTTTCATCATTTCGGAGTATCTTTTTCTTCCTTTGCCCTCTGTATTCACCCTTTCAAAGGATATCATCTCACCTTTTCATCTCTCTTTTTCTCTCTACAGTAAAGCATAATGCAGGACCTTCCGGCGAAGATCTGCCACACGCGCCTTTGTTACAGATTCATATCGTTTGCAGGTATCCTGATGCAAAGATGAAAAGAAACACATTTTCCACTTTTCCACAAACCCTCCCGCGATGAAATGCTGAGACAGTTCCTCGGCTCTCTCTGAAAGGTAAAAAGGAAGGGTCGATGACCCCGTTTATAAATCACGGAAGAAGCATGGCAGAGTCTCTCTGGCCTCTTTTTCGCTGCCTGTTCCGAGGGAGAGGAATGGCAGGAAATGCCCAAAGTCTTTGAATCAGGGCTTGTCTTCATCCGTCAAACATAGTATACTGATACCAGAATACTGGTGTGATGGTTCATCTGTGCATTATAGAACAATGAGGTGACAAAGATGAAAAAGATGACTGTAAGAATGGATGACAAGACTGCACTCGCTCTCGAGCTTTACAGTGAGCTCAAGCATCAGTCAATGAATACGACGCTTCAGCAGCTCGTCGACGACCACTGCACGAAACAGGTAGAGCGGCTCAATACCTACAAAAAGAAGCTGAACGAGCTGAAGGATCGCAATGGCGATGATTTCGAGGAATTCTAATCATTTTAAAACCCAGAAGAATCAGCAGAGCCATCGATAAGCGAATAAGCGAAAAGAACCATGACGCAAAAGGACGTCCCAGAGGGAACGTCCTTTTTATGACCTGTTATATGTTTTTCTATAATAATTAGCAATGTATTACATCTATAGCTTGATGTAACAATATTTGCATAAGGTTTTTCTATGTCTGTTACCTTCTTGCCTGTCTGATCACTGCATCACTTTCCCTGTTTCACGATGACTGCAATTCTGCAATTCTGCAGTTCCTGACGGCATCTAAGCTTACGCAAAAGTAAACGCAGACGCATGCTCCAGATCGACCTGAAAGCGACAGAGAGGAAAAAGAAAGTGAAGGCAGATTCTAAAGCAAAAGGGAACGCAGCGATCAGAACGAACGCTTCAAAGTGGAATCAGTCAAAGTACGCGATTCGAATATCTCCCTGCGTAGTACTTTCCGTAGAATGCGGTATCCTCTCTCAGCATATTGATCAAAAGCTGCATGAATTTATTCAGCATCTCAATCCTCCTGAACTATCATCCGGAAAATGGTCTTCCCTATTTCCTGTCCTTCATGTTACAGGAAGATCATAATTCAGGATTGTTGTCCTGTCTCGCCAAAAGAAGGAAGAAAATGGACAAAAACAAACCTGCTCCCTGGCTTTCCGCCCATTCTGGTGCAGGTTTTTCTTCCTTTTTCTATTCATCTATTTCCGAATGCCGTCCCCTGCGTCTTCCCCTCTCCGGGATAGACCCGGAGCCTGCGCTCCAAAAAACATGCTCAATCCCCTTGTCTGAACATCATTCTAGCAGGGACCTCCTGCCCTTGAATGAACGCAGAATAAAGGGTTTCCTAAGCCTTTCTTAATGCAGTTCAGAAAATCTGTCTGCCGTAAGCAGCTCGGACATGGGGACTGATCTGAAAGTCTGCAACGCTCCGGACAAAGGCAGGCAATCCACGAAGCCTCTGCCAGCGCCCAGCAGGCTCAGCTCTCCACTTTCGATGGATCAGAGATGCCGCCCGGAAAATGGCACTGTACTTCAATTGGGATCAAAAAGGAGCCGCAGAAGCGGCTCCTTTAATGGATTCAAAAGCTATCCTGATCTGATTGCTCTTTCTTCCTGCTTTTTCCTTCCATCTGCCTTCCGGCAGCGGACTCATCTGATTCACGGCTTGTCAGCCGGTAAAGCTTGAGAGCGGTACAAACCCATCCAGGCTGTGTCCCGAAAGATCACTGCCGTACTTCGTATAAAGGTTCGTGTACGCTTCCTTGGTTACCGCATACTGGGGATAGTCTGCCAGCTTCTTGGACGACAGCTCATACGACTGATTACAGTAATAGCGGTAGCTGGGAGGATTGGTGCTCTTGTCCATTACCTCGGTCAAGGCGGCAACACGATAAGCTCCACCCCGCTGCGATGTCACCTGATAGTAGTCATTACACCTGGACTCTGTGCTGTTGCTGCTGAGGCGATTCTGGACGTGAATCAGACCGGCGGGTGTGATGTTCACCAGGAATCCCGGACCGCCCATGCTCGTCCAGTAGCCGGTCGAGAACAGGCAGACCGGACTCGCTCCATTGTAGGTGTACAGCTGCTCAAAGAAATAGCCCGTGTTGGTGTTGATCGTCACAATCAGGTCATCGACTCCATCCTTGCTGAAGTCAAAGACCCGATACTTGATCACGGTGCCCTTCCCAGCAAGCTGTGCCTGTTCCGGAACCGTGCCATACAGCGCTGTATTGAAGGTTCCAGCGGCAAATCCGCTCTGCTCCCACTTCTTGTAACTACTCAGAACCGCAGTGTATAGCTTTGTCGAACCGCTAGATGCTGCTGTGGTCGTGGGTGTGGTGGTGGATGGAGTCGGCGTTGGAGTCGGGGTCGGATCCGGCGTCGGCGTTGTCGTTGGCGTTGGATCCGGCGTTGGCACTGATGTCGGCTGCTGAGTGGCTGGATCGGTCCTGGCCGCTGCCGTGACAGACCAGCTCCCAAAGCTCTTCTTTCCGGATGCCGGCTTGTAAAAAGCTCTCACCCGGATGTAGTACACAGTCCCAGCTGTAAGATTTGTAAAGGACTTCTCCGTCTTCTGGCTTTTCTTGGACTTCACAACCGTGTTGAAAGAGAAGTCTGTGGCGATCTGGTATTGGTACCAATTCGCGTCCACAATCGGAATTACACTCACTTTGATCTTGCTGTCCGATTTGCTGGAAACCTTGACGGATGCCTGGCCGATCGTGACTGCCTGCACCCTGGAAGGTGTGAAGGACAGGATCCCGAATGTCATCACAAGTATCATCAGCATCCATTTTCCTAGATTCTTCTTGCTCATCTTTCTCCTTTCTATCGCTATGCACAGCTTTTGCATGATTGATGC
>CADBUA010000169.1 GCA_902797665.1 uncultured Lachnospiraceae bacterium
CACCTGATCCAGCAGCCTGTGGAGTGGCTCCTGAAAGGCAATACCGCCATGGGGGCAGTGATTTTCATGAACTGCTGGGTGGGGATTCCCTTCAACATGCTTCTGCTCACATCAGGTCTGACGGGGATCTCCCAGGATATTTATGAGAGCGCTGAGATGGACGGAGCCAACAGGTGGAAGAAGTTTCTTCACATCACCCTGCCCCTGGTCCGGCCGGCGATCGTGGCGGTCCTCATGCTGGGCTTTATCTATACCTTCAAGGCCTTCGATCTGCAGTTCGTCATGACATCTGGCGGCCCGCTGAACGCGACGGATGTTTTGGGGACATACGCCTATCAGATGTCTTTTACCCAGTATGAATTCTCAAAGGGCTCAGCGGCGGCGATCATACTGTTCTGCTGTCTCTTTGTCGTCGGGCTGTTCTATCTGAGGATGATCGCAAAGGAGGATGACTGACATGAAAGACACGAAAGACCTGAAAGACACGAAAGCGAAAATGAGATACAGTTCCCCAAAGGAGAGAAGAAGGAATCTCTCCCTGTGCATTATCGCAGTTCTGATCGCGATTGTCTTTCTGTTTCCGCTGTACTGGATTCTGTGTATGTCCTTCAAGGCTGACTCCGAATCCTTCGGAAAGATCGTGACCTACTATCCCCACTCCTTTACCGTTCAGCCCTGGATGGAGAACTTCTCTGACAAGGATTTTCTGACATCCCTCAAAAACAGCACCTGCATTGCACTCCTGTCCATGTGCATCTCGATGGTGCTGGGGGTGACAGCGGCTTACGGCATGGGCCGCTACAAGGTTCCGGGATCCCGGGGCTTCATGCTGTCCTTCCTGGTGACTCAGATGCTGCCTGCATCTCTGATGCTGACCCCCATGTATCTGATTTTCAGCAGGCTCCATCTGCTCGGAAGCTACATCGGACCGGCTCTTGCCATCGCCTCCGGTTCTGTTCCCTTCATTGTCGTGACGCTCAGACCCTATTTCAAGAGCGTGCCTGCGGCGCTGGATGAGGCGGCCAGGATTGATGGCTGCAACGTGCTGCAGTCCTTCGTCAGGATCATGATTCCGACCATCAAAACCGGAATCATCACGGTTCTGGTTATTTCCTTCCTGAACGGCTGGAATGATCTTGCCTACTCCATGACCTTCAACGTCAAGCCGGAGATGCGTCCTCTGACCGCGAATATTTACCGCTTTCAGAACAAGTACGGGACCAGGTGGAACTGTATCATGGCCTATGGCGCTATTTTGGTATTGCCGGTGGTTTTGCTGTTTGTCTTTTTGCAGAAGTATATCGTCAGCGGCATGACAGCAGGAGCTGTAAAAGAGTAAATCATAATTATGGCATGAGCATATACCAATGAAACGTTTGTTATATTCGAATGGTTCCCGGTATAAAAATATCCCGTAGCTGCCCAGCCGCAAGCGCCTTTGAGCTACGGGGCCGGGCTGAGGCTCCTGCCGCCGCATTCAATGTGCGCCCGGCCTTTGCTCTTGAACAGTAGACCTCGCTCGGCGACAGGCGGCCAAAGCGGACTGGACAGTTACAATATCTCAAAGGAGAGGAAAAAGGAGGCAAAAATGCCGGATTTCACGAAAAAGGAGGGAGCTCCGAGCGGGGACTTCCGATCAGACAGCAACTTTCTCCTGGGATTTTTCGAGGAGAAGGATGGGGCTCTCTGCTATCGATATGACGCGGAGCGCCTGATCATTGAGCCCTGGGGAGAAGACAGTTTCAGGGTACGGGCATCGAAAATGCCACAGATGCCGGATGAACGCTGGGCGCTTGAGGAAAAGCCTGCTGCTGAATCCTCCAGGGTCTTGATCGGGGAAAACACTGCGTCGATTGAGAATGGAAAGATCAGGGCGGTCATCAACAACATCGGTAAGCTTTTCTTTTACAACCAGAAGGGAGAACTTCTCCTGGAGGAGTATGTCCGCAACCGGGAGGACATGTTTGCCAAAACTACCAGCTCTCTGGAAGTGGAAGCACGTGAGTTCAAGCCGATTATCGGGGGCGATTATCAGCTGACCGTGCGCTTTGAATCCAATCCGGATGAGAAGCTGTATGGGATGGGGCAGTACCAGCAGCCTTTCCTGAATGTGAAGGGGGCGGAGCTTGAGCTGGCGCACCGGAATTCCCAGGCCAGTGTCCCCTTTGTTCTCTCATCTCTGGGCTACGGCTTTCTGTGGAACAATCCGGGGATCGGGCGGGTGAACTTTAACAAGAACATCACGACCTGGCAGGTGGCCTCGTCCAAAAAGATGGATTACTGGATTACTGCGGGGGATACCCCGGCGGAGATCGAGCAGCATTATGCGAATGTGACGGGCAAGGTTCCCATGATGCCAGAATATGGTCTCGGTTTCTGGCAGTGTAAACTTAGATACCAGACCCAGGAAGAACTCCTGAAGGTGGCCAGGGAGTATAAGAGAAGAGAGATCCCGTTGGATGTTATTGTGGTAGATTTCTTCCACTGGCCAAAACAAGGGGACTGGCGCTTTGACCCGACCTACTGGCCGGATCCGGACGCGATGATTGCTGAGCTGAAGGAGATGGGCATCGAACTGATGGTCTCTGTGTGGCCCATGGTCGATTATAAGAGCGAGAACTTTGCGGAGATGAAGGCAAAGGGCCTGCTCACGAGGGTCGAGAAGGGGGTCCGGATTGACAACACTTACATGGGCAACACCATCCAGTTTGACCCGACCAACCCGGAAGCGCGTGCCTATGTCTGGGACAAGTGCAGACAGAACTACTATGAGAAGGGTGTCCGCATCTTCTGGCTGGATGAGGCGGAGCCTGAGTATACGGTCTATGATTTTGAGAACTACCGCTACCATCTGGGACCGAACGTGCAGATCGGAAACATCTATCCGGTGATGTACGCGAAGACTTTCTTTGACGGCATGCGGGCAGAGGGTCAGGAAAAGGTGGTCAATCTCCTCCGCTGTGCCTGGGCCGGAAGCCAGAAGTACGGTGCCCTCGTCTGGTCCGGGGACATCCACTCCTCCTTTGAAAGCCTCAGGAACCAGTTCGCGGCTGGCCTCAACATGGGCCTGTCCGGTATCGTATGGTGGACAACCGACATCGGAGGCTTTTTTGGCGGCAACATCTATGACGAGGACTTTCATGAGGTCTTCGCGCGCTGGTTTGAGTATGGGACTTTCTGTCCGGTCATGCGCCTGCATGGCTACCGTATGCCCTACCAGCCGCAGTACGGAACAACGGGCGGCGCAGAGTGCGTCTCAGGGGCGGACAATGAAATCTGGTCCTACGGAGAAGAGATCTATGAGATCTGCAGACGCTACATCAACATCCGTGAGAACATGCGTCCCTATACCCGGAGCCTCATGGAGGAGGCGCATGAAAAGGGTACGCCTATCATGCGGCCTCTCTTCTATGATTTCCCGGAGGATCAGGAAGCCTGGGAAAATGAGTCTGAGATGATGTACGGTCCGGACATCCTGGTGGCGCCGGTCATGGAAAAAGGGCAGAGAGAGAAGGAAGTCTATCTTCCAAAAGGCGCGTTCTGGACGCATATCTGGAGTGGCGGGAGATTCGAAGGGGGTCAGACTGTAAAGGTGGATGCCCCGCTGGACAAGCTGCCGGTATTTACAAGAGATGACTTCAGGCTTTCCATGGAAAATACGAAAAACACGGAAAACACGAAAAA
>CADBUA010000170.1 GCA_902797665.1 uncultured Lachnospiraceae bacterium
ATTAAAAGAACTCCGGACCGAAACTGGCTTAACACAGGAACAGCTCGGAGAAAGGATCGGCGTCCAGCGAATGACGATTATCCGCTGGGAGGGAGGCAGTAATCCTCCTTCAGACGAGAACCTGCTGCTTCTTGCTCAGCTTTTCAAAACGTCCACGTTCTACCTGAGGGGAGACATAGATGACCGTGATATGGTCCTTACAGATGATTGGGAAGAAACAGAAGAGTTGGTGAAAAAGGCTGACGAGGAATTGCTGTTGGGTGTATACCGACTGCTCAGCCCAGAGATGAAAAGATTCGTTCAATCAATGACAAGGAACGCTCTTTATACTGAGCGTGAAAAGGAAAAGAAACAGACGTCACAGGGGTAACATTGAGGAACTCCGTTTAACTTTGAAGGAACCCCAAAATTGCATCGAAAATGGGCTGAAAATAGCAAAAACCATGAAATAATCCGCTTATTATGGCAAGACGATAGATTGTCAATGTAACATGCGTAACATGAGTAATGTGGAAACCAAAGCATTTGGAGCATGGACAGATCAGACACTCATACCGCTATTCTCAGACCAGGAGGGTCTTGGTTTCTGTCAATTCATTTTTGAATTTACCCCCAGTGCGGAAACGGACCGCATGGCACGCGTTTCCATCAAGGCTGCCGAATCGGTGGTCAGAGCCAGCCTGGCCATACATGGGACGGATGATTTTCAACGGAGCGTAGGCGATGTCCTGGAAAAGATCATGGAGGAAGCAGGAGCCAGAGGAGGGCAGATCCTTCTGATTGACAACAGGCGCATGGAAGTTCTCAATTTCTGTGAGAAACTGGGCGAGGGTGTGTCTCCCGTACATAAGAAGGGGGAAGAAGTCATATCCTATGATCTGATTCAAACATGGGAAGCGGTGATCGGTGTCAGCAATGAACTGATTATCATGAATGAGCAGGATATGTCACAGATTGAGAAAAGGAATCCGGAGTGGGCGCGTTCCATGAGGGATCACCGTGTCCGCAGTCTGATGCTGATTCCGCTCAGAAGGTCCGGCAGAGTCATTGGCTACATGTATATCATCAACTTTGATCCGGAACGGTTGGTGGAAACCAAGGAGACGGTTGAACTCATGTCCTTTGTTCTTGGATCGGAGATATACAATTATCTGCTGCTCAGACAGCTGGAGGATCTGAGTCTGAAAGACACCCTGACTGGCCTGAGAAACCGCAGGGCTATGGTGCGGTGTGCCGAGCATGTGATGAAAACGCCTGGCATGGAGTTTGGAATCGTAAACCTCGACCTGAACGGACTCAAGCTGGTAAATGACGGGGAGGGCCACGAGGCAGGAGACCGGCTTCTGGTGCAGGCAGGAGAGATCCTTTCAAAGGTTTTTTCTCAGGATGATCTTTTCCGAATCGGTGGGGATGAATTTGTCGTCATCCTGTCCGGGATCGATCGGGATGTGTTTGAACAAAAAGTACAGAGGCTCAGGAAGGACATGGCGAAAAACACGGATGTCAGCTTTGCCATAGGGAAATACTGGTCTGATGGATCAACAGATATCAATACTGCATTTGAGTATGCCGACAATGATATGTATGCCGACAAAAAAAGGTTTTATGAAGAACATCCGAGGTCTGGACACTGACAGATCAGGGCAATACAGACAGAAGATCCCGATCGGGTGAAGGATTTTGATAGCTGTCCAGTCGCAGGCTCCTGCCCAGGTACGAGGATAGCGCAGGCTCCTACGCCCGCATGGAATATGCGCCTGGCCTTTGTTTTTGAACTGAAAAGTTCGCTTTGCACAGCAGGTGCGCAAAGCGAACTTTACAGTTACGGCTTTTTTACTGTGGGGTGATCGCTGTTGAATTCATTGAGAAGTAAGATCTCTCTTTTGACAATCTGTCTCTTGAGCGTGGTCATGATCGCTGCCGCTGCCTCCGGCGTAGCAGCGATCAGCTATATCGGAAGCAGGGATGCTGACAGGACCCTGCTCCTTCTATGTGAAACCGGTGAGAAAAACCTTGATTACTATTTTGAGAGCGTGGAGCAGTCTGTTGAGATGGTATCCGCGTATGTGGAATCGGATCTGGACGGGCTGGAAACGGAAAAACTCAGGGCGCACCTGGAGCGGGCCAGGGGGATTCTTTCCAGGCTTGCTTATCAGACAAAGGGAGTGGTGACCTATTATTACAGGATTGATCCGGCCGTTTCAAAGACGGAGAAGGGATTCTGGTATGTCAATCTGGACGGCGAGGGGTTTCAGGAACATGAGGTAACGGATATCACCCTGTATGACACCGAAGATACCTCAAAGCTGGTCTGGTTCACGGTGCCGAAGGCAAGCGGAAACAGTATCTGGCTGCCACCCTATATCACGGAAAACCTGGACATGCGGGTCATCTCCTATAACGCGCCGATCTATTATGGGGGGACCTTTGTCGGTGTAGTCGGTATAGAGATCGATTACTCCACTATGGCGAAGGAGGTTGACAGCATCACCCTCTTTGAGGGCGGCTATGCCTTTATCAGTGACGAGGAGGGAACGATTATCTACCATCCACACATCAGTGTGGAGGAACTGATGGAAAAACCTCTGAAGGTCCCGGCTGGACTTGGCAGTGAAGAGAAAATCGTTCAGTACACTTATGAGGGCGTTCAGAAAAAAGCAGTGTGGATGATGCTCCAGAATGGAATGCGCCTGACTGTTTCGGTTCCCATCGCGGAGATTGATGGGCTGTGGAAGGACTGGGTCGGAAAGCTGGTCGTGATCTTTGCCATCCTTCTGGCCGGCGCTGTTGGACTGACCGCCCTTTTTGCCGGACGGATCACAAAGCCGCTCAGAAGGCTCACCGAAGCCGCCAGGAAGGTCAACTGTGGCGATTATGATTTCGAACTGCACTATCACGGAAAGGATGAGATCGGAGTCCTGACAAACACATTTCGGGATCTGACAGCCTACCTGAAAGCATACATCACGGAACTCAATGATCTTGCTTTTGCTGACGCGCTGACCTCCCTGCACAATAAGGGCGCCTTTGACAGATGCCTGCAGGAGATCGAGAGGGATCCGCATGATTCCGGAGAGCAATTGGCATTTGCCATCTGCATCTTTGACTGCAATGACCTGAAGAAGATCAATGACAGATACGGGCACGATAAGGGAGATATCTACCTGCGCAGATCGGCGAAAACCATCTGTGAGGTCTATGACCACAGCCCCGTTTTTCGGATCGGGGGTGATGAGTTCGCGGCTGTCCTGACGGGAAGGAATTATAGGGACAGGGAGGAACTGCTGAAGCGCTTTGATGAGGAATGCATGGCCAGGCGCATGCTTGAGAGGGATGACTGGGAAAAGATCGATGTTTCCCGGGGAATGGCGGTGTATGATCCCGGGAAAGACGAAACGATAAGCGATGTTGTGCGCCGTGCCGATAAGCTGATGTACGAGTACAAATGGATGTGGAAGCATCACCTGGATCCCGGTTCCGTCCCGGAAGCGGAAAGGGATGATGTGACGGGGTTAAGGACAAGGCATGCATTCAGAAAGGATTTTGAGTCCTTTGTGGGCCCAGAGCTCACAGTCATGATGCTGGGGCTGAATGGATTTCGGAAATTGACGGATGAGAACGGAAGCTCTGCCGGCGACCAGATCCTATCAACCGTGGGGAAAACGCTGACGGACTGTTATGTCGGCTCCTGTGCCTACCATTACAGCCTGGATGAATTCATTGTGATGGGTAAGCATGTTCCTGAGAGAGAATTCGCGGATGCCTGTGAGCGGTCTGAAAAGATTCTGAGCGGGACGGGCATCGATTTTTCGGCCGTGTATGTCTATGGGGATGCAAAAGACAGCCAGGATGTACGCAGCATGATTGCTGAGGCTGAGAAGATGCTATGGGATCGAAGGAAAGAGGGAGAAGGCCGATTCAGGGGAAAGAAGTTTTGAATTCTGGCAGCGGTCCAGTCGCAAGCGCCTGCAGGCATTCGGCCGGGCTGAGGCTCCTGCGCCCGCACTCAATCTGCGACGGCCTTTGCTTTAGGACTGTATGACCTCGCTTTGCGCAGCAAAGCGCAGAGCGGACTGGACAATAAAAATTCGGAACTTCATCCATCCTGAAAAATCGGCGAAAGCGGGCGTATGGCGGTGAAACAGCTGGATATTGCATATGAAAATAGAATCACATACAGATCCAGGCATGCTTCTGGATATCAAACGAAGGCGAATGGCGATGACGGCAGAAGAATTATGGAATCAGTCAGGCTTCGGAGGGAAATATGAAGCCTGGGCTTTTGGAGAAGCTCCTGACCGATTGGCTTCCCTGGTGAGAGACGGGATCAAGACGGCAACCTGCTCCGCGTATGACCTCTATGAGGCAGAAAATGAAAGCCTTCCGGCGGTCGGAGATTACAGCGTCATCCTGAATTCCCAGGATGAGGCGGTCTGCATCATCCGTACGACAAGGGTATCTGTGCTTGAATTCGACCATGTCAGCGCTGAACATGCCTGGAAGGAGGGAGAAGGGGACCGTTCCCTTGCGTATTGGAGAGAGGTCCATGAGGACTTCCTGAGAAGAGAATTGGCTGCTGTAAATCGCTCGTTCAATGCGCAGACAAAAGTTGTCTGCGAGGAGTTCGAACGGGTTTACCCGCAGGGTCCTGTATGATAGATGTTTTGCTACATAATGAATGA
>CADBUA010000171.1 GCA_902797665.1 uncultured Lachnospiraceae bacterium
CTTTTCGGGAAAAACACTCATTTCACCGGACTTTTCCTTATCCTGAAGAAAAAAACAGGAGAGAAGCCGAAAAGAGCGTAAAATTTTTGCCTCAAATCGATAAAAAGCCATTCTTTTCCGCCCTTGGATGCCTGCACTGGCCTGGGCTGCGGCGTGTTCGAAGAATCCGCCAGATGAGAAGAAAGGGCAGAAGAGCCTGAAGAGGGAGCCTGGGAGAGAGAAGAGAAGAGCACAAAAAAAGTGATCACAGATGGACTGTGATCACTTTGAAACCATGCCGGCGGTGGGACTTGAACCCACACGTAGTTGCCTACAACAGATTTTGAGTCTGCCTCGTCTGCCATTCCGACACGCCGGCCTCTTCCCTCCTGGAACAGAAAGTATCTTAGCATAAATCATCTGCCGGGGCAACTGTTTTGTTTGAAGAGATGAAGAGCACCATATATACACCGAGCGCGAGAATCTGCGACAGAATTGGGGCGAGCGGGCATATACCTGTGAAACACCTGGCAAATTTGCATGGTTCCCGGCATAGACATATATGAAATGCCAGGAAGGCATGGAACAGACATTGCGCATTCCTTCTGCTGGGCATATGGCGGAAAGCATCTGGCAACACGAATGCTTCCCGCTATGGAATATCAGGAAGATCAGATGGACAAAAGACGGCAGAGCCTCAGATTTTGAGGATCTTCCGGCTGTATTCACTTCCCTGGGTCTTTCCGGTCTTTTCCGCCAGGATCATGTCCCGGAGGGCGGTGGCGTGGAGATCAGCCTTCAGCATGTGAAAAGCGTTATCCCCGAGCAGGGATTCTGCCTGAGAAAGCCGGGACAGAAGAGGGATCTTTCCCTGCCGGCGGATCTCTGTGAGGAGGGGAGCAGCCTCTCGCCGAAAGCCCAGGATTTTCGCGTAGGGGCTTCCGAGCTTCCGCCAGCCTTCGGCCTTTTCCTTTGTGATGTCCAGAAGGATATGGAGGAGGGCCCGGCGGAGCCGGGCTTCCGGGATCTGCCGGGTTTTCAGGGAAGAGAAAAGCTCCTGGAAGGAGCTGAGGGCAGCGAGAGACCGGGCGGTCCGGTTCGCGAGATCCGGGTCGACATCCAGATAGCGGGAGAGAGCCTCGGGCCGTTCTCCAAAAGCAGTGAGGGAGAGCAGGCGGTCATGAAGAAGCAGATCCAGATCCCGATCAAAGGTGATGCGTCCTTCTTTCATCTCCTCCCGGAGAATGGCGCGGGCAGAATCCGGCATGGCCCTCTCTGGGATAGTCCCCTCCAGGACACTCCTCCGGATGGAGGAGGCGGAGAGCACACTGAAATCTGCTCCGGGGGAACTGTCGAGATGGCCCTGCCCGATCCGGGTGATGGGCAAGGGCTGCATGCGGCTTTGGCTTCTTAAGATGGCTTTCATGTATTCGATCGAAAGGATATTGTTGGGACTTTGAAGGATCTCTCGAACAGCATCCCCTTCCCCTGAGACGGCCAGGTAGGCTTCCATACGGGCTTTCGGGAAGGGAACGCCCTGTCTGCTGAGAGATCTCAGGGTTTCCCGGAAAAGGGAAGGTTCAGATTCCGGGGGATCTGCGTAAAAGGCCGCGGCGCGCTGAAGACTGTCGATCTGGTCTGTCTCGGTGCCGAAAATGAGAGTATCGACACAGCCAAGACCATTCAGCAGCGAAACTCCGCCCTCTGCGAAATACTCAGCGGATCCGCTTGCGTAGAGGACCGGGAGCTCCAGAACGAGGTCCGCGCAAAGCGGCTCTGTCAAAGCCATTTCTGCCCGCCTGTACTTGCTGAGGAGGGCGATGGAGCCGCGCTGGACGAAGTCCCCGCTCATAACGATGATCACATAGTCGGCAGCGGTAAGGCGCCGGGCTTCACGGATCAGGTATTCATGGCCTCTGTGAAAGGGGTTGAATTCCGCGATGATCCCGACTGTTTTCATAGATATGCCTCCTTCATGAAGGGCAGCTGTCCAGCTGCAAGCGCCTTAGGGCATTCGGCCGGTCTGAGGCTCTTACGCTCGCATAGAATGCACATAAAATCCTGCTTTTGAATTGCATTATCGGCTTTTGCGCGGCAGACGGTCGAAGTGAACTGGACAGCAGCCAATAAGGTTCGTCTTTCTGACGAAGAAGTCCTGACTGAGTTAACAGAATAGCACAAATCTGTCAGGAGGAGGGACGGGACGAGATAGAATTCGTAGATAATTCACAGAATAGTGGAAGAAAACCGGGCTGTTTCAGTTGTTTATTTATACATCGGGTGTTAGAATTTTATACACCGATGGGAGAATGGAGGTTAAATCGTCTGAGATTTTTCAGTGGGTCTCTGACAGGATGAAAAGTTCGGGGGACGGCTCAGCGAAAAACTTCATAGTACTATCACAGAAAAGCGGTAAAGGGCACCGCCCGGACGGGCAGCTGTCTGAGTCCGCTTTTCTTTTTTTGAGAGGGAACAATCCGGGATATGTCCGCTCCCTTCAAGGGGCAGGCTTTCGGTCTGTGAGTATTTCTGATTTCTCAGCTTCCCTTCTCTTCACCGATTGCCCGCATCTTCTATGCGGCAGAGAGGGAAAATATGTGGAAAAAGACTGAAAATGGGATTTGTCTGCGCCATAAAACCGGCTCTTCCCTCACTTGTCTAACCGAGAGGAGATGCATATAATAAGGGTAATTGCGGGCACAGCCCGGACTGTTATTCACATAGTGGAAAGGAGTGTTGAGGATCATGGGATTTATGGATGAAATCAAGGCAAAGGCGAGGGCAGACAGGAAGAGGATTGTCCTTCCGGAGACCGAAGACGAGAGAACCTACCGCGCGGCGGAAGCTGCGATCAAGGAAGATCTCGCAGACATCATCCTGATCGGCAAGGCGGAGGATGTCGCAGCGAAGGCGAAGGAGTACAGTGTCGACATCAGTGCTGCCACAGTCATTGACCCGGCTCAGAGCGACAGACTTCCGGCTTACATCGACAAGCTTGTCGAGCTTCGCAAGAAGAAGGGGATGACTGAGGAAGAGGCGAAGGATACGCTTCTCAATCAGTACATCTACTACGGCGTCATGATGGTCAAGATGGGGGATGCGGATGGCCTTG
Organism: uncultured Lachnospiraceae bacterium; assembly: GCA_902797665.1. Lineage (GTDB taxonomy): Bacteria > Bacillota > Clostridia > Lachnospirales > Lachnospiraceae > Porcincola. Next base: position 3,092 of record CADBUA010000171.1, read on the forward strand.
TCTCGGGCGCATGCCATTCGACGGCCAACACGCTTCGTCCGTCCCTGCAGATCCTGAAGACCGCTCCGGGAACCAAGCTTGTTTCCGCGTTCTTCCTGATGGATGTTCCCAACTGCGAATTTGGTGAGAATGGGACCTTTGCCTTCGCGGACTGCGGACTGAATCAGAACCCGACCGCCGAGGAGCTTGCAGCGATTGCGGGTTCCACTGCCAAGTCCTTCCAGGCATTGACCGGCAAGGAGCCGAGAGTGGCCATGCTGTCCTACTCCACGATGGGTTCCGCGAAGCATGATGATGTCACAAAGGTTCAGGAAGCGACCAGAATCGCCAAGGAACTGTATCCGGACATTGCCCTCGACGGCGAGATGCAGCTCGACGCGGCCATCGTTCCGTCTGTCGGGGAGTCCAAGGCGCCGGGCAGCAAAGTGGCCGGACATGCCAATGTCCTGATTTTCCCGAATCTGGATGCTGGAAACATCGGCTACAAGCTGGTGCAGAGACTGGCGAAGGCGGAAGCCTACGGCCCGATGACCCAGGGCATCGCAGCACCGGTCAACGATCTGTCCAGAGGCTGCTTCTGGGAGGATATCGTCGGCGTCATCGCCATCACCGCAGTGCAGTGCCAGATGCAGTAAGGCTCCAGACTGGCAGCCTGCTAAAGGGATAATAACTTCTCCGCCGGCAGCCGGCGGGGAAGTTTCTGAAAAAGGGCAGGGAAGGCACTGCCTGCAGCTCGATAGGGAAAGAGATCATAAAAGCGCATAAGCGAAGATAAGCTTCGCGGCTTTGAGCTTCCGGGTTTTTCCTGCCCGGACAGATATGGAGGGGGCGTGTGAAGAGAACAATGCCTCCGGCGCGCTCGCTGAGCGCAAGAGGATCATCAAGGAAAATCAAGGAGAATCAGCCATGAAAGTATTAGTTGTTAACTGCGGAAGCTCCTCCCTGAAGTACCAGATCATCGATTCTGATACCGAGAAGGTTGAGGCAAAGGGACTGTGCGAGAGAATCGGGATCGACGGGAGGCTGACCTACCAGCCGACAGGCGGAGAAAAGGAAGTCACGGAAGCGCCGATGCCGACGCACAATGAGGCGATCTCGCTGGTGCTGGAAGCACTGGTCAATCCGAAGACGGGTGTTCTGAAGAGCCTGGATGAAGTGGAAGCGATCGGACACCGGGTCCTGCACGGCGGCACAAAACTGACCGAATCCCGCATCGTCGATGATGAAGTGATCGCGGCGATCGAGGAGGCGTGCGACCTGGGGCCGCTGCATAATCCCGCAAACCTGATGGGCATCCGCGCCTGCATGCAGCTCATGCCGGGCAAGCCGAATGTTGTTGTGTTCGACACCTCCTTCGGAATGACCCTTCCGGCATACGCATACCGCTACGCGATCCCGACCAGGTTCTATGACAAGTACAAGGTCCGCCGCTACGGCTTCCATGGCACCTCCCACAGCTTCGTCTCCAAGGAGACCATCAAGTACCTGGGGCTTGACAAGGACAATTCGAAAGTCATTGTCTGCCACCTGGGCAACGGTGCTTCCATTTCTGCCGTTCAGAACGGCAAGTGCGTAGACACCTCTATGGGTCTGACCCCACTGGAAGGTCTGATCATGGGAACCCGCTCTGGCGATGTGGATCCCTCGATTCTGCAGTATCTTTGCAACCATGAAGGAATCGACATCAACCAGATGCTCTCGATCCTGAACCACGATTCCGGTGTCATGGCACTTTCAAATAACCTCAGCTCAGATTTCCGTGATCTTGAGGAAGCCATGAACGCGGGCAACGAGGCTGCCGGCCTGGCCATCGACGCGTTCGCCTACAGGGTTGCCAAGTATGTCGGCGCTTACACGGCAGCCATGAACGGCGTGGATGCCATCGCCTTCACCGGTGGGATCGGCGAGAATGCCGGTCTGGTCCGGAAGAAGGTTCTGGAGCGCTTGGGCTACCTCGGCATCAGCATGGACGAGGAACAGAATAAGAAGCGCGGCGAGCGCTTTATTCTCTCCACCAAAGATTCCAAGGTCACCGTGTGTGTCCTTCCGACCAATGAGGAACTTGCGATCTGCCGCGAGACCGTCGCTCTGGTTCAGTAATCCTGAAAGGATAAAGTCCGTAAGGCTTC
>CADBUA010000172.1 GCA_902797665.1 uncultured Lachnospiraceae bacterium
AATAGAGAACATGGGAGCAACATGAAAGCATGTTCTTTATGGATGCCGAAAAAAGGAGGCAAAATCTTGACCAAGAAAAGAGGAGGCATCAAGGCGCAGCAGAGGCGCGCCGGCTGGATCTTCCTGCTGCCCGCGACCTTCATGATCGCAGTCATGAGCTTTTGGCCCATGATCCAGGCACTGTTCACATCCTTCAAAAAAGGCCCGATCCTGAACATGACGATGGCGGAGCCCTGGTACAACAACTACGCGCGTATTTTTCAGGACAAGATCTTTATGACGGCCATGGGAAATACCTTCTTCTATCTGATTATCCAGGTTCCGATCATGCTGGTGCTGGCAATCCTGCTGGCTCAGATCCTGAACAACAGGGATATCCGCTTCCGCGGTCTCTTCCGCACCATGGTGTTCCTGCCCTGTGCGACCTCTCTGGTCTCCTACGCTTTGATCTTCAAGTCACTTTTCGCGACCCAGGGTCTGATCAATCAGGTGCTGATCAATCTGCATATCATCCACGAAAATATCAACTGGCTGGGAACGGCCGGGACAGCAAAGTTTGTCATCATCTTCGCTTTGATCTGGCGCTGGACCGGTTACAACATGGTCTTCTACCTGGCTGGCCTGCAGAACATTGATTATCAGGTCTATGAGGCCGCCAAGATCGATGGCGCCAACGGCTGGTCGACCTTCTGGAAGATCACGGTTCCCCTGCTTCGCCCGGTTATCGTAATGACCTTTATCATGTCCATCAATGGAACCTTGCAGCTGTTTGACGAGTCTGTCAACCTGACCAACGGTGGGCCGGCCAACGCGACGATTACCATGTCTCACTATGTCTACAACATGTCCTTCGGACAGGGTGTTGGCAAGTTCGGATACGCGTCGGCGATGTCCTTTGTCATCTTCATCATGGTCGCAGTTCTTGCAGCCATCAACCTGAAAGTGGGTGATACACGTGACTGAGAAGCAAAAGAAGAATAAGTCCGCCATTCAGAGAAGACTGATTCCAAGTTACATTTTTTTGGTGATCTGGTCCCTGTTTTCCGTGTTTCCCCTCTACTGGATGATCACGGCGGCTACCAACACAACGGTTGAGGTTGCGCGCGGCAAAATCTGGTTCGGCACGAATGCGGCCGAGAACTTCAAGAACCTTCTGGCTGCGCAGCCCCTCTGGAGGTCCATGAGAAATTCCTTCGTCTATTCGATTACGCAGACCCTTCTCTGCCTGCTCATCTGCTCCCTGGCCGGTTTCGGCTTTGAGCTTTACGCGGACAAGGCAAAGGACAGACTCTTCGCAATCCTCCTTCTGGCCATGATGATTCCAGGCGTTGCCACGATGATCCCGCTGTTCGTCCTGATTTCCAGGATGGGGCTTCTGAACTCCGTCTGGGGTTTCCTGCTTCCGCAGGTTGCCACCCCCTTTATGATCATGATGTTCCGGCAGAACTCCAGGAACTTCCCGCCGGAGATTATGGAAGCGGCCCGTATCGACGGACAGAGTGAAGTTGGCATTTTCTTCAGGCAGTATATGCCGATCATGCGCTCCACATACGCGGCAGCGGCTGTGATCACCTTCATGAATGCCTGGAACGCTTACCTCTGGCCCAAGGTTGTCATGACCAACAACCAGGCGCAGACGATGCCGATGCTGATCGCCAACCTGGCGTCCGGTTATACCATCGACTACGGCACGCTGATGATGGGTGTTCTTTTCTGCTCCATCCCGACGATGGTGATCTTCTTCGTCTTGCAGCGGCAGTTCGCGGAAGGTATCACCGGCGCGGTCAAGTGATTGTTTGTAACTGCCCAGTCCGATTTGCGCACTCGCTGCGCAGAGTGTGGGAATGCAGCTCACCTGCTCCTGGACAGCCAGCAATATCTTTTATACCGGCGGGCATAACAATCCGGGCGCTGGGGCGGATCATTCCCGCCTGGGCCAGATGATGCAGAATCTAACGCTCACAGGTATAGAAGCGAAGCTTACGGGCGGATCGATCGGGTAAAAGATGCCTGAGGGTCCGCTTTTTTCTATCAAATCTGATCGTTTCCTCAATTTTCTTTTAGAAAGGACGGGAATTCCCGTACAAGAGTTTATGGCAGAATTCGATTATAAGATCGTGCAGGATCCAGCCATCTTCAGGCTGAACGTGCTCCCGGCGCACAGCGACACGGTGCTTTTTCAGAATGAGAGAGAGCTGAATGAGGGAGAGACCAGTCTTCGGGCAAGCCTGAACGGTCTCTGGCGCTTTTCCTATGCGGCGAACTACGCATCGGTCGTGAAAGGCTTTGAGAGCAGTGAGATCGATGTCAGTGGCTGGGATGAGATTCATGTCCCCGCAAACATGCAGATGGAGGGCTATGACGCACCTGCCTACGTGAACACCCAGTACCCCTGGGACGGGCGGGAAGAGATTGAGCCGGGACAGATCCCGGAGCGGTATAATCCGGTTGGCGCCTATGTGACGGATTTTGAAGTCCCAAAGGCCTGGGAAGGCTGCGGGGTTCGGATCTCCTTCCAGGGAGTTGAGTCCGGCTTTGCCCTCTGGCTCAATGGGAAATACATTGGATACAGTGAGGATTCCTTCACCCCTTCGGAGTTTGAGCTCACGCCATATCTGAGGGAAGGGGAGAACCGCCTTCAGCTGCTGGTCTTTAAGTGGACTTCCGGCTCCTGGCTGGAGGACCAGGATATGTTCCGCTTTTCTGGAATCTTCCGGGATGTCTACCTCTACGCAGTCCCAAAAGCGCATATCGAGGACCTTCAGGTTACTGCGGGGCTCGATGACAGCTACAGGAATGGCCTTCTCTGTGCGAAGGTGAAGCTGTCCGGGAAAGCTGGGAAACTTGCCTGGTCTCTCACGGAGCTTGGAACAGCTGGCAGGGATGCCGCGGGGAACCTCTCTTTTGAAAAGCATGTTCTCATAGACGCGGGGGAGCTTCCTCCCGGGGAAGAAAAGCTGGATGGGATAGAGGCATCCCTGAAGCTTCAGCTTGAAAATGTCAGCCCCTGGAGCGCCGAGATTCCCGCCCTCTATGCCCTCAGGCTCACCCTCTTTGATGAGGATGGGCAGGTGGTCGAAGTACTCGAGGAGCGGGTGGGCTTCCGCCGTTTTGAGATGAAAGACGGGATCATGACCCTGAATGGGAAGCGCATCGTCTTCTTTGGTGTAAACCGGCATGAGTTCTCCTGTGATACAGGCCGGGCTCCGCGCCCGGAGGATGTCGAGCGGGACATCCGGATCATGAAGCAGAATAACATCAACGCGGTGAGAACCTGCCATTATTCGAACGCTTCCATGATCTACAGCATCGCAGATCTCTATGGCCTGTATCTGATCGCCGAGACCAACATGGAGACCCACGGGATGTGGGACCGGATCGAGCGGGGGTATGCGGACATTTCCGCAGCCCTTCCGGGGGACAGGAAGGAGTACCTGCCCATGATGCTGGACCGGGTGCACGCCTCCTTCTATCGGGATCGGAACCATCCCTCGATTTTGATCTGGTCCGTGGGCAATGAGTCCTATGGGGGATCCGTGATCTATGAGATGAGCCAGGAGTTCCGCAGGCTGGATCCCGGGCGTCTGGTCCACTACGAGGGTGTCATGCATGACCGCCGCTATAACGACAGTTCGGATATGGAATCGCAGATGTATACCCCGGCGGAGGGGGTCCGGGCCTTTCTTGAAGAGCACCCGGAGAAGCCCTTTATTCTCTGCGAGTATGCGCATTCCATGGGAAACTCCACCGGAGCGCTTCATAAGTATATTGAACTGTCAGAGGAGAACCCGCGCTATCAGGGCGGCTTCATCTGGGACTTTGTGGACCAGGCGGTTCGGAAAAAGAACCGCTATGGGGAGGAATTTGCCGCCTACGGCGGAGACTCCTATGAGCGTCCGACAGACTATGACTTTTCGGGGAACGGCATCGTCGACTCCACGAGGAGGATCTATGCGAAGATGCAGGAAGTGAAAGCCTGCTACAGCCCGATGAAGATTTCGGTGGAGCGTAACCGTGTCCTCCTGGAGAACAAGAGTCTCTTCCTCTCCAGCGATGCCTGGGATTGGGATGTGACCCTCGCAAAGGAGGGCAGGGTCCTTCAGGTCTCTCCCATAAAGGTTGAGATCCCTCCACTCTCAAAAGGGGAGGCCCCCCTTCCGCTTCAGCTTCCGGAGAGTGAGGGAGAATACACCATCACGGTTTCCTCCCATCTGAGGCAGGATACCCTCTGGGGGAAGAAGGGCGATGAAGTCTCCTTCGGTCAGGGGGTATTCGAGCAGGGATCTGCCCTGGAGAGATCTCTGGACAGCAAGCCCTCTGGTCTGAGTGCCGCGCTGGAGATGAGGCTCATGGGCCTTAGCAGACAGAGCGACCGCCCTGCTCTTTCAGGCTTTTATCAGGCTGGGAGAGTGGATGGCGAGCTCTGTGGGGTCCGCATTCCGGCCGCAAAGAAGGCGCCGAAGCTCCAGGTCGATCACGGTGCCGTGAACATTGGCGTGCGGGGGGAGCATTTTGAAGTCCTCCTCTCCAACCTCAAAGGCGGGATTGTCTCCTACCGCTGGGGAGGCAGGGAGCTGATCGATGACCTGCCGCGGCCCAATTTCTGGCGGGCGCCGACCAGCAACGACTATGGAAACCGGATGCCGGCCCGATACGGCCAGTGGAAGATTGCCTCTCTCTACCAGGACTTCCTCGACCCGGACATGAACATTTACCAGCATCCCTTCGACCTTGAGAACGAGTCAGCCAGGTATCCTCTGATCGAGGAGACGGAGGATTCTGTCTCTGTCAGCTGGAAGAAGTTCTTCGGCGGGAAGAACAGCTGCCTCACGACTTACCGGATCTTCCCGGACGGGACAGTCAGGTGCATTCTCAGCTACGACGGAACAGGGAAGGACCTTCCCCCAATGCCGGAGTATGGTTGGCTCTTCACGCTGAACGCGGACTTTGACCGTGTCAGCTACTACGGGATGGGTCCGAAGGAGAATTATTGCGACAGAAGGCACGGGGCAAGGCTGGGCTTTTATACAGAGAAGACTGTGGACATGGTGGAGCCCTATCTGCTTCCGCAGGAGACCGGAAACCGGACCGGAGTCCGATACGCTGCTGTGACAGACAGAAAGGGGAGAGGGCTTCTTTTCTCCGCTGCTTTCTTCCCGGATTCCGGGGACGTCGAGGCTGCGAAGCCTGGGACCATGGAGTTCTCCGCGATCCCCTACTCTCCTGAGATGCTGGAAACTGCGAAGCATCCCTTCGAACTTCCGCCGGTTCACCACACCTTTGTGCGCTGCTCCCTGAAACAGATGGGCATTGGCGGGGATGACAGCTGGGGAGCGAAGACCCACGAAGAGTACCTTCTGAAAAACGACCGGAAGCTGGTCTTCGCGGTGGACTTCAGGGGAATCTAAAAGCCTGGCTGGGAGGCTGCAGGCTGTTTGGAAGCCTTTTTCATAGAGCTGGCTGCCTTGTGGACTTGTGGAATACAGGTCACTGTCCAGTCCGCTTTGGACAGTTTGCGCTGAGCGAGGCCATACAGTTCAAAAGAAAAGGCCGGGCGCACTTTCCGTGGTGCGTAGGAGCCTCAGCCCGGCCGAATGCTTACAGGAGCCTGCGACTGGACAGCTGCGAATATTGAAATGTTATACCCGCGAGCATGAGAAACAATATAAAACTGACATGAGCGGATATGCATACAGCAAAAATAGATTGAAAGTTCTGATATCATTTATATTTCTGAGAATTAGGATCTGCAAAGTTTTTCGTGAGCGAGCATATACGCTAATATACTTTGTAAATACGAGTAATTCCAGGAATAATGATAAGCATTGAGACATGGATTCAAAGTAAAGAGATAAATAAAATGGAGGCTGACGCCTCCATTTTATTTATTGAAGATGGATATTCGACAACTGCCCAGCCCGCTTTGCGCACTTTGCGCAAAGCGAGGCCAAACAGTTCAAAAGCAAAAGTCAGGCTTTTCGTGGTGTTTTCCACAGGCAGAAAAGTTGCTTAAGGAGCGGTCTTGCTTTTCAGAGAAGCCCTGAGCCCCTCATAGTCAGCTTTCCACTCAGCCTCGTAGTCGGCTTTGGAAAGCCATCCATCTTCTTTGGACAGGCCGTTGGCAGTGAGATAGGCCTGGAAGACATCGGAGTCTACCGCGGCTTTCGCGGCTGCCTCAAAGGCTTCCACCGCCTTCTCCGGGGTGCCTTCCAGGTAGAAGATGCCGCGTGCAGGCCCGTAGCTGGCCTTGATCCCAGCGTCTTTGGAAGTGCTGACATTCTCAAAGCCGGGCTGGGTCAGCGCGTTGTCAGAGAAGACCAGGATGACCTTTAGGGTTCCTGCTTCCAGGAGTGGGGCAGTTTCCGCGAAACCGACGCATGCCAGATCGATGCTGCCGGCTACCAGAGCATTGTTCAGGGCGGTACCCTCTTTGTAAGCAAGCTTGCTGATTGAGCCGCCGCACAGAGCCGAGACGTTCAGGCCATCCAGCCCGTCTATGGTCATCATGCCGCAGGAGGCGCCGTTCTCTTTCACATACGCTTCCAGCTCCTCATAGTTGTTATAGGGGGCATCCGCCTTGGCGACCAGGATGCTGCAGTCCTTGACCAGGCGGCAGAGCGGCTTTAATGTCCCATACACATCAAATCCTGTGTTGCCATTGACCTGTTCGATCAACGGGGATTGGGTGCAGAGCAGATAGACATATCCGTTCTGCTCCTGGCTGGAGAAGTACTTGACCCCGGTCATGCCGTTCTCACCCGGCTTGTAGTTGACGACCACCGATACACCGATTTCGGATTCCATAGCTTCTGTGAAAGCCTTGAGTGTCTCCGCCGCGCCGCCGCCGACACCCCAGGGGCAGACGATCTGGACGGTCTGCTTAAAGGTCCAGCCGTTTGAGGCGGCAGCTCCCCGTCCGGCATGATCTGTCTCGAAAGAGGGACTGCTGGCGCAAGATGTCAGGATAAGAGTCAGGAGCACTGCGAGCCCCGCAACAAAGACCTTCCGAAAGATTCTCGTTGACATAGTTTCATTCCTCCTGCTGTGATCACGATTATGTCAAAGCACTAAATCTGTGAGATGCGTCACGGGGATTTGCCCGCTCAGCCAGAACACGGTTTTCAGCCTGGGCAGGCCATCCTTCAGCCCCCTCTCCATGGATGAAGCGGCAGGCTGCGTGATGGCTGCGAAAACAGAAAAGCCAGGATCCTTGATAATAAGCTTTCTCCTCTCCATCGTGGAGGCGGTGGATGCTTCACGAGAGAAAGATGAAAAGCGCCATGGTTCAGGCAGCGGCATTCAGGCTTTGTGAAGGCGTTTTCGCCTGGCCGGGAGAAGATCTCCGAATTCAGAGAGACGCGTCGCTGTCTGAAAGACAGAGATGGGACGGCCGGAAGTGGTCAGACCTGTCGGCGGACCGGAGGCATGAAGCTTTTTTGGGGATCTCTGATTTGACGCGTATCTGCCTGCTTTGTCCTGTTCTGGTACTTCTTCAGACGAATCTTACAAGGGGCTCTGCAATCTGTAAAGCGGATGCTTTTCTATCTGGGGACGTCTTGATGCCGATCAGCTTCCAGGAGCTGAGCGTAAATCATCGATTTCGCCCGATATCGTGTGGATCTGACCGAAGAACAAAAGGAACTGCCCAGTCCGCTTTGCGCACTTGCTGCGCAAATCGAGGTCATACGGGCCAAAAGCAAAGGCCGGGAGCACAATGAATGCGACGACAGGAGCCTGCGTCCGGCCCTGTAGCTGGAAAGAAGCCTGCGACTGGACAGGTACGAACAAAAAAGGACAGCGTCCGCTGTCCTTTTCCTTTGACATTGATGGAGCTTTCAGAAATCAAAGAGGCTGATCTTCAGGCTCTCCTTAAGGGCCAGAAGGCTCCGATCAGCGCTCCGCTTTCTTCTGAAGACGGATCCATGAAAACAGGCTTTTTTTGGAGGCATCTCCGCTCTC
>CADBUA010000173.1 GCA_902797665.1 uncultured Lachnospiraceae bacterium
CAGGTGAAAAATGCGCTGGATGCCCTTAAGATCTGCTTTTCCCACCGCCTCTTTCCCTGGAACGCCCTCATCGTCTCATCAGAGTCAGAGGACCATCCCCTGGGGCGGGCCGAGATTGGGGAGATCATCCGGGCACATTTTCCGCTCGAGCCTGGTCTCTTCCGAAACGCTGCCTGAGAGCGGCATGGCAGGCAGAAACAGCCCAGATCAACGGGGCTGACAGCCTCTTCCACATCCTTCAGCTTCCTCTCATCGATAGTTGCGGATGATGAGCTGGATGCTGCGGTTTCCATTGTACTCGTTGATCTCAGGGACATAGCTGACGGTCAGGGTGAGGCTGTTTGGGAGGCCGTGCATGAGCAGGCTGAGCTGTTCCCTTCCGCCTTTTTCTCTGAGGGCGGAGAGCAGTTCATCAGCCTGACCGAAATAGACGGCATCCAGGATTGGACTCCCCTCTTTGCGGACTTTGAACTTGAGAAAGTTTCCGGCCTTGCCCATCCTCCGGACGGAGAGAAGGTCCAGGTTGCTTTCCGCGAAGAGGGGTTTTTCATTCCCTTTTCCGCAGGGCTCCAGCACTTTCAGCTCTTTTATCAAGGACTCTGAGAGATAAGCGAGGGGGAGCCTGGCATCAATCCGTACCTTCCCCGAGAGATCGTCCTCGGTCAGGGAAGAGGCTTCATTCAGCCGTCTCCGGAAGGCGTCCAGATTTTCTTTCTTCAGGGTCATCCCGGCTGCCATGGGATGACCTCCGAATTTCTCCAAAAGGTCTTTGCATTTCTGCAGCTCCTCAAACATGGAGTATTCCTCAATGGAGCGGCCGGATCCTTTGAGATTTGGGGAAGGCTGGCCGCCCTCGCCATCGCCCGCGTCCGTCAGGATGATGCAGGGCTTATTGGTGCTTTCCCGGACCTTCCCGGCCACAATTCCCGCGATGGACTCATGGACGCCCGGGAGATAGAGAACCAGAACGCTGTCTTTCTCCTGCTTCTCTGCCAGGGCAAGGGCCTGAACCCGTCCCTGTTCCGTCAGATCCTTCCGCTCCTCGTTCAGGGCCGTCAGCTTTTCGGCCAGCTTCCCGGCTTCTTCTCTGTCCTTGGTCAGGAGGAGCCTCTCGGATAAAAGAGCGGTGTCGAGCCGGCCACTGGCATTGATACAGGGGCCCAGGACAAAACCGATGTGATAGGCATTGAGGGTGGATCCCATGAGGCCGCAGGCTGAGATCAGCTCCCGCATGCCGGGATTTTTGCATGCCGGAAGCATCTGGAGGCCTGTTTTTACCAGGATGCGGTTTTCTCCGCAGAGATCCATGACATCCCCCACTGTAGCGAAAGATGCAAAGGGCAGGGTCTCCAGAGTCTGAGGACACTGGCTGAGGGGCTGGAGCGGGGTGGAAGTCTGCCAGTTGTCTTTCTCCAGGGCTTCATAGACATAGAGGAGCTTCCAGGCGACAGCTGCCCCGCAGAGGTCCTTGTTGGGATAGGAGCAGCCAGGCTTCTTGGGATCAATGATCTCATCCGCCTCCGGCAGAAGATAGATCCTTTCTCCATCCCGGTCTTCATACTGGGGCTCATGATGGTCTGTGATGAGGACGGTGATTCCGCATTCCTTCGCCAGCCTGACCTGCTCGATGGCACTGATGCCGTTGTCACAGGTCAGGATCGTGTCGATCCCATCCTTGACTGCCTGCTCCACCAGATGGATGTTGATGCCGTACCCGTCGATGATCCGGTGGGGAATCGCGTAGTCGACCTCAGCACCGAAAGCCTCCAGTGTATGGACCAGGATGTAGGTGGCACAGACCCCGTCGATGTCATAGTCCCCGATGACGCGGATTTTCCTGCCGGAAGAGATCTTCTCATGGAGGATTTCTGCCATGTGGAGAACCCCTGAGAGGGCGCCGTTTCCTTCTGTTTTTCCCGTGCTGGCCCCAAGAGGGCTGTCCAGGTCATCCAGTGTTCCATGGAGGTAGCGCTGCATCTCCTCGAGTGAGTTGACTCCGCGGTTTCGAATCACCCGCGCAATCAGTGGGTCAATCCCCAGTTTTCTGCCAATCTCCCGAAAGTCTCCTCCTTTGCGGATCTCAAGCCACTTTTCCATCTCAATCCCTCCTCCTGCAAAACCCTGTCATCTTATCACAAGGAAGGGAAAGCCCTCAAGACGGAGCGTGTTGGAACTTCTGGTCAGCCCTTTGCAGCTTGCCCGGAGCGTGAGCATGCGGAACAGAAGAAGGGGCTCAGATTTCATGTGGGGGCGAGAAGCCTCAGCCTGGCCGAATGCCTGCAGGAACTTGCGGCTGAAGAGCTACAGATCTTTTTCGTTTTTCAGTTTCTCCTCTTGACAGGGCTGTCCTAATGTTCTAATGTATTAAGTGCTTAGTACATTAGAACGGTGATACGGACCTGGGAAAGGAGAAGCCCATGGCTTGGGAATTCAAGAGTGGGATCCCAATCTATCTGCAGATTGTGGAGACACTGAAGACGGAGATTGCTTCAGGAAAGCTCCGGGCAGGGGATCCGATCCGGACCGTGCGGGATCTGGCGGTGGAAGCCGGCGTGAACCCGAACACGATGCAGCGGGCGCTGGCGCAGATGGAGCAGGAGGGGATCCTGTACACAGTCAGAGCCTCCGGCCGCTTCGTCACGAAGGATGAGGAGAGAATCAGAAAGATGCGCATTCAGCTGGCTGAGGAGGAGGTCAGGAGTCTCTACAGACGCCTGACAGGCATCGGCCTCAGTCGGGAGGAAATCATTCGATCTGTACAGAACTGGAAGGAAGAGGAGGGGTGACGATTATGAGTCTTTTGGAAGTGAAAGGCCTCACAAAGAAGTTTGGGAAGGTCACGGCACTGAACCAGGTTGATCTCTCCCTGGAGGCAGGGAAGATTGTAGGTCTCCTGGGACCAAACGGGTCCGGGAAAACCACCTGGATCAAGCTGGTCAACGGCCTGATTGAGCCCGATCAGGGGAGCATCCTGATAGACGGGCACAGCCCCGGGCCAGAGAGCAAAGCACTGGTTTCCTATCTGCCCGACAGGGAGTTTCTGCCGCCCTATATGACTTCGGAACAGCTTCTCCGCTTCTACCAGGACTTCTTTCCGGACTTTGACCGGGAAGCGGCGCTCTCCATGATCAAAAGCCTTTCCCTGGACCTGAAGCAGAAGCTCAAGGCCATGTCCAAGGGCACGCGCGAGAAGCTCCAGCTGATTCTGACGATGTCCCGGAGGGCCAGGGTCTACCTTTTGGATGAGCCCATTGCCGGCGTGGACCCGGCAGCCAGGGATTACATCCTCCGCACCATCATCGGCAATTATTCGGAGGGAGCTTTGATTGTGATCTCCACGCATCTCATCGCGGATGTGGAGAATTCACTGGACGACGTGGTCTTTCTCAAAAGCGGGAAGATCGAACTGCATGAAAACGTGGACGATCTTCGGGCGCGAACCGGGAAGGACGTGGACCATCTGTTTCGGGAGGTGTTCGCATGCTGAGGAAACTTTTGAAATACGATCTTCTGGAGATCGGCCAGGCACTTCTGCCCATCTACGGCGTGGTGCTGCTTCTTGCCTTTGTCACAGGCATCACCTACCGCTTTGTCGACCGGAATCCCGATGCCACTTTCCCGGCGGTGGTCTCCTGGGCGGTGATACTCCTGACTCTGGCATTTGGAATCCTGATGGCGGGGATGGGGATTATGACCATCTTTCTGATCATCAGAAACTTCCGGGAGAACCTGTTCGGAAGCCGCGGCTATCTGATGAACACGCTGCCGGTCAAAACCTCCTCACATGTGCTGGATAAGACCATCAACGGGGTCCTCTGGACCTGGATGAGCCTTCTGGTGGGGCTTCTATCCTGGGTCATACTGGCTGCTGCCTACACCATCGGGACCGGAAACCTGTCTCAGCTTCTGAGAGAGCTGTATGAGACCTTCCCGATTTCGCAGAGTGAGCGCTGGAGACTTTTCTTCCAGATCCTGGTCCTCCTGTTTTTCTGGTCCCTGGAGATGATCGCGAAGATCTTCGCTTCCCTGGCGATCGGGAACCTCTGGAAGAATCACAGAATGCTCGGAGGGATCATCGCCTTCGGCTCAATCTCAATCCTGCAGTCCCTGTTCGGAAACCTGCTTTACCGCTCAGGTCTGACGGGGGCTTTTCAGGGGTCCCTGGCAGTCTTTTCCTCCGGGGACGGCATGATCAGCGCGAGGGATCTGATCCTTGCCGGGATCCGCAGCGGTCTCTACACTGTCCTCTTCAGCCTGATCTCCATCGAGACGCTGAAGCGGAAGCTGAACCTGGAGTAACTGGGAGATC
>CADBUA010000174.1 GCA_902797665.1 uncultured Lachnospiraceae bacterium
CGTCCGAACTGTCTGCCGGCTTCAGAGGAGTGCAGCGGAATATAGTGGAACACACACTGCACGCCGCGTCCCTTCATGTAGGAGATCATGTCGGTCCGGGTATCCAGATCCTTCATCTTGATGTAGTACATGTGGGCATTATGCCGGGCATAATCCGGAACATAGGGCTGATCGATCAGGCCTGCCTCAGAAAGGGGCTTCAGGGCCTGGTCATAAAAGTTCCAGATCTCCAGACGTCTCTTCTGAATCTGATCAAAAGCCTGAAGCTGCGCCCAGAGATAGGCCGCGTTCAGTTCTGACGGCAGATAGGAGGAACCATAGCCCACCCAGGTATACTTGTCGATCTGCCCCCGGAAAAACTTGCTCCGGTTGGTTCCCTTCTCGCGGACAATCTCCGCTCTCTCCTGGTCCTCCTCCCGATCAAAGAGGATGGCGCCGCCTTCCCCCATGGAATAGTTCTTGGTCTCATGAAAGCTGTAGCAGCCGTAATCTCCGATGGTCCCCAGCGCTTTCCCCTTGTAGAAGCTGTTGACCCCCTGCGCCGCGTCCTCCACAAGCTTCAGATTATAGCGGCGCGCAATCTCACAGATTCTGTCCATGTCGCAGGAGACTCCCGCGTAGTGGACCGGAACAATCACCTTCGTCCGCTCTGTGACAGCACGCTCGATCTGATCCGGATCGATATTCATGGTCTTCGGATCCACATCCACAAAGACAATCTTTGCCCCGCGGAGCACAAAGGCGTCCGCTGTGGACACAAAAGTGAAGGAGGGCATAATCACCTCGTCCCCTTCCCTGAGATCGCACAGCCAGGACGCCATCTCCAGCGCGGAGGTGCAGGACGTGGTCAGGTAACAGAAGCGGACCTTCATCCGCTCCTCAAAAAACTTTGAGATCTTTTTGGTAAACGCCCCATCCCCGCAGAGATGGGCACTCTCGAGAACTTCCTGAAAATACGGAAGCTCCGTTCCCAATACTGGTGATTGATTAAAGTTGAGCATAATGTCTCCACATCTCAGGATTTCCAAATGTGTACCTGTCCAGTCGCAGGGGCCTGAAGGGTCGAGGGCAGGCTCCCCACATGAAATCTGCACCCGTCCCTCCTCTTGTTCTGTATTCTCACGCCCGGCGCAAGGTGCACAAAGGTAACTAAGCAGTTACAAATATTCATAGTATATTCCGTGTCCCTGAGTCCACAAAAGATCTTCCGTCAGAGAGGGAAGATCTTTGATGATACACGCAAAGGTCAGATCATGCAGCATGGCCCAGCGCACCGCCGGAAGGATCAGGGTCCGGGTGACTTTTTCTTTTGAATATATGATCTCTCCCAGCGACATGCGGCCAAAGCGGACTGGACAGATATACTTCTTTTACTTCTTTGACTTCTTTTACTTCTTTTACTTCTTTTACCCCTTTACTTCTTTCAATTCTGAAAGAGCAGGTTTTTTCCTGTAAAAGCAGAAATTCCGTAAATAGCAGGATCTTCCTGCTGCATCAACGTATATTTACCCGCTCGCGCAGGGTTTTCTGAAAAACTCTGCACTCGCGGGTATACGCAGGATCAAAAACAGAAACCGAAGCAGCCTCCATACGGCAGGCTTACTGATGGATTTCTTATGGTTTTCTTATGACTTTTTTATGATTTTTTTTCTTCACTGATGATTTTCGAAGATCTTCTGTTCTTCCCGAAAGCATTAACATCTGCCAGGGCTTTCCTGATTCGTCCCAGCGCGTTCGGATGAAAAAGGTCTGGGTTTCGCGCATCTCTTTTAGAGGGAAAACACCACAATCCCCAGCATCATGATCCCCATCCCCAGGATCCGCCTCCTGGAGACCTTCTCCTTCAGCACCAGAACCCCGATCACAGGGACAAAGATATAACTGAGGGGCTCAATAATCGGCGAATAGGTCAGGGGGACATATTTGAGCGCGTACATGGTGAGAAAAGTCGAGAGAAAAAAGATCCCATACGCGCTGATCACGCAGGGATTCAGATACTCTCTGAGCCTGCTTGTGTGGGCTTTGTTCGCCTCCAGCTTCAGCATGACCTGCGCGATTGAAGAGATGAAGACCGATACGATCCAGACAGCCAGGTATTTTCCAAGTCCCTCAAACATCTATGTGCTCCTTCAAGGCCTCTTCCTTCGGCTCCTCTTTCCCGCTCACCCCGATCATGATTCCCAGAAGAATGATCGCGGATCCGAGAATCATCTTTACTGTCACCGTCTCCCGAAAGACCGTGACGCCCCAGACAAGACCCCAGATGATGGTGACCGGCTTATTGGTGAAAGCGAAGGTCAGGGACATGTGCTTTAAGACCTGCTGCCAGGCCAGGGCAAAGAGAAAGGTCACCGCCAGCACGAGAGAGTAGTTCACGATCCACCGGACTGACAAAAAAGGCTGCCTGCCAGCCAGTTTGGAGAAGACCCCTGCGCTTGAATTCAGAATCAGGCTGAGGTGCAGGGCAATAAACCAGCCAAGCGTCACCTCGCCGATTCTGCGGGCAGTGCGCCCCCTGCCCATCTTTTTCGCGGAAGCATCCAGGGACTCTGTCCCCTTCATCTCCGCCTCTTCTTTATCCATCGGCAATCAAAACACCTCACAATCTCAGAGCATACTTGGAAGGGTATTATAGCACTACTCCCCCTGGAAAACAAACACAGGAGCGAATTGTAACAAGCTAAACATTTCTGCCTGAAAAAAGGACCGGCATCAGCCAATCCCTGTACTTCCATGGGCAAGAATCCTTGCCGGGTTTTCTTCAAAAATGCGCTCTGCCTCCCCCTCGCCCAGGCGCCTGGCCACCAGATCCCTGCACGCACCCAGATGGTTGGCCCGGTCAGCCAGATCGTGCGCGTCGCTGGCGATGAAATCAATCAAGCCATCATCCAGAAGCAGTCTGCAGAACTTCCGGACTTTCCTTCCAGCCCTGCCCAGGCAGCTGTCTGCGTTCACCTGAATCAGTCCTCCCAGTCGGGAGATCTCCTCCACCAG
>CADBUA010000175.1 GCA_902797665.1 uncultured Lachnospiraceae bacterium
GGAAGCCGCGGAGCTACTCAGGTTTGGAATTGGGACTTACCGAAAGGAGGAGAATACCCCAGACCCACTTCAATTGGTCGAAAGTTTTTACGCCCTGCTTATGCTGGATGAGATATGCCTCCCGACTTATTTCGGGTCGGATGTAGATGATTTCCTCTTTTTTCTTCCACGCAGTCGAGGGTGTTCGAATGCAGAGCAGCTTTTGGCGGACCTCCTGGTGTTTCGGGCATCCTATCTGAAAGATGAGACGGAAGGGATTTTTGAAGCTTCTGTCTTTCGTTCAGGAGAAAGATCTGATTACAGACAGGGATGCACGAAAACAGCTCGACTTTGCCACAGGGCTGTGGGAAGGCGAGGAACTGAAGAAGGATCGTAACATTGACACACACTACAAATCCATCTTCGATGTTTTGATCTGTGCGATTGTTTGCTATAAGATGCTTGAACATGATGAAACGTTAAGAAATGACGAAAAATATAAGGCTGATATAAGTGTATCAAGAGCAAAAGGCGAGTACTTTTTATCCTTTATCTCCCGGACCATCAGGATGATATCGAAGAGATCCGCAGGAAGTATCCAAACTTCTACGGACTGATCCGGAACATCATGGAGGAGATCCAGGAGGATCGTGTGAAAGCGAAGGAACGCAGGATCGATCAAATCATGGCGTATACCCACTCGAGAGACCGCATGGAGACTGTTCAGTATCTGAGCCAGGAATATGACCGTTTTCTGAACAGAATTGGAATGACGAACAGCTATGATACGCAGACGCACTATATTTGGGACAATCAGGCTTTCCGGCGCAGCAGCCCCAAGATCTGAAGGAATGACCGCTGTCCCTGCGGCAGCGGAAAGAAATACAAAAACTGCTGCGGAAGGAATGCCTGAGGGAAATGTCAGCTTCCTGAGAGAAAAAGGATAAAGATAGTGAAAGATACATGCAGTTATCTGAGGACACAGCAGAACAGATAGATGATAACACATTTATATTATATATATCACAAATATAATATAAATGTCATAGTAATGAAAAACAGTTGTATTGATGGAATATTAGTTGTAATGATGGGATATAGGCTGCAGGCATGGGATATATATTGCAAAAAGGACATGAAAGCAAAACGCAGTATACAACGTGCAATTCTTGACATGACACGCCATATAGACCATATGATTCATAATACAGCGCACCATATTTATAGCACAATAGACTTTGCACGATAAATAAAAATATTGATAAACGAAATACAGTGTACATTGAATATATTGAACATATTGTAATCATAATGATATGAATTGTATAAAGCGGAAAAAGCGAAATTCCGGATACAGAACACGCAGAATAATAGAGAGGATTATGAAAAGGAATGAATAATAAAGCCCGCAGGGATTCTCTGCGGGCTTTCGTGAGTCTGTGTCTGTCGAATTTCATCAGGGAGCTTCAGATCCTGCACCTTGACGAGCGGGACAGCTCTCAAAGCCGGGATCCAAGACGCTCAGATGCCGTATCGGGCATCTAGCGTAGAAGCACCTGGCAAATCTGAATGGTTCCCGGTATAGAATTCCATACGCGCAAAGAAACAGAAGCGCCTGATGGAGGACGGAGGATTGCCGGGACTCCAGTCTGTGCGGCCAGCTTCAGTGCAGCGTAATGTCGTCCTCTTTCTTTGGCTTCAGGAAGGGGTTGACCAGATGCTTCTGGCAGACTTCATAGAGCTTATCATCATAGTTTTCCCCGACCCGGCATTCCGCATCAAAGATCATGGTCCGGACAATCTGCTCCGAGGAGGGGCTCCAGCGGGGAAGGCTTCCGCTATTGGGATCCCCATATTTCGCGAAATTCGCGAAAGACGAGGACATCTGTTCCTCCAGGCGGTCGGAGACACCCGCTTTGTTTCCGACGACCACCGTGTCCAGGTTGTGGAAGAAGAAGGCGATGTCGGAGCAGTGCCAGGCGGGCCTGCCGTCGTCAATCGGGAAGTTGTAGCTGAAGAGGTAGTTGTAGACGGGAGCTCCGCCCAGCCCGGCCCGCTTCTTCACGAAGCGGACAGTCGGCGTCCGCATCATGCCGTCCAGGGAGACAAGATCGGTGATGTTTTTACCCGGGTAGGCTTTCAGAAACTCTTCCGCAGCCAGTTCGCTGTCAGCTCCGTAGGTATCTCTGAGCGTCTCCAGCCGTTCGGCGTCCGTCAGCCTGTCCTTTTGATCGACACGGATATTGAAGGAAAACTCCCCGAAGACGGTCCCCACGATCAGAGGAATCTTTTTCGCATTCTCCCGGAAGTCCGTTTCCAGGAGGGGATCTCCGAGATAATAGCTGTTTGGCGTTGGAACTCCGCCGATATACGCCCTCTCAGGCATGAGAGGCTCCATTGCCTTCCTGTAGCTGGCTGAGAGCGCCGGATAGGGGACTTCCTCCAGCTTCTCGATATCTGAAAGGGCAATGCCGAGGTCTTTGAGCATGCGGTCCATCAGTGGATGTGGATCATAGTCCGCCGGATTCATGAAGTCTCCCAGAATTCCGCTCATGATGATGCCCTTATGGTAGAGGCCGTCGGCTGAAGGCGTCTGCAGCAGGGTCTGGACCTTACCACCGCCGCCGGACTGCCCAAAGATGGTGACATTGTCCGGGTCACCGCCAAAGGCGGCGATGTTCTTCTGGATCCAGCGGAGCGCCGCTTCGATGTCCGCCTGCCCGGCATTTCCCGAGTTTGCGTACTTACCAGAGTAGGGTTCCAGATTGAGGTAGCCCAGGATGTTCAGGCGGTGGTTGATCGAAACCACCACCACATCCTGGTAGAAGGCCAGGTTCATGCCCTCATAGGAGAGCTGCTCGATGGAGGAACCATCGTTGTATCCGCCCCCGTGCAGCCAGACCATGACTGCCTTCTTCGCATTCTGTCCGATCGCGGGACTCCAGATGTTCAGGTACTGGCAGTTCTCGTCCTTGACCCAGTAGCGGTGGGGACAGAGGATCTCCCCGCTGCTGGTCTCCGGATTCACCATAGGGCAGACTGCCCCGTAGCTGAGCGCGTCCTTTATGCCGGTCCAGGAATCCACTTCCTCAGGCATTTGCCATCTTCTGGCTTTGGCGTAGCGGATTCCATGGAAGGTGTAGATCCCGTCGAGGATGAAACCGCGGACTTTTCCGTGGTCCGTCTCCACGATGGGCTCCGTGGAAGTGCAGATGAAGGAATGGGCCATAGGTTGCTCCTTTCGTTCTTCAGATGATCAAGAGCTTGAGACAGAATGCCTCAGAAGCTGGACATACACGGTACATGCGGGAAAGACAGGCATATGAAAAAGCTGCTCTCTGTGTATCAGAGAATTTCTGCCTGCCTTACAATGGATAAAACACACTTAACTTCAGCATTTGCAATGGAAGATGGTTTTCAATCGGTTGAAGTATGCCCGCTCGCGGGTATCATGAATGCCGAAAGCGGAAGAGAGATCATTGCCATAATGATCAGGCACAGCCGGTCGAGGAAGCCCGGCTCAGCCTGGGGAAACAGGGGGAGAACTCCCCAGGAAGCA
>CADBUA010000176.1 GCA_902797665.1 uncultured Lachnospiraceae bacterium
AAAAGAACAGGGCTGATCGCCGCCGCGAGCGCCGCAATCTGGATGATCGTGTTCCTCGTCCCCTCATCTATCTGCTGGAGCTTCTCCACAAAGGACTGGATATGGGAGACGATGTTCCGGATGGTGGGCATCAGGGCGTCGCCGGTCTGGATCATCAGCTCCTGTGTGGCAGACTGGAGGATCGTGATCTGCCCGGTCAGCTTGTCCTGCATTGTGGTCGCCATGTCTTCCGCCATCCCGTCATAGTGATCGATTGCGCAGGTCAGCTTGTCGAAATCCTCCGGAAAGGCGTTGATATTGGTCAGCCAGCCCGCCATGGAGTTCTTGCCGAAGATGGCGGATGCCTCCGCTGCCTGCTCGGATTCGGAAAGCCCGCCCATCTTCTCCCGCAGGGAGATCATGCTTTCATGCAGATTGCCAGGGAGCCTGCCAAAGGGGCAGCGTATTTAGTGGACTCACCCAGCATGGACACGTTCGTATTGGCATTTGAGCTTGCCGCTGCCAGCACGTTCGCAAAATGCCCGGAGGCATCGGCTTTCAGACCGAAAGCAGTCAGGGCATTCGTCACCATGTCCGAGCTGGTCGCCAGATCCTCGCCGGATACCGCCGCGAGGTTCATGATGCCCTCGATACCGTCCAGCATATCGCCCGTCTTCCAGACAGCCATAGCCATGTAATTCACAGCATCTGCGGCTTCTGAAGGTGACGTCCCTGTCACCGATGGTCACAGTCTTGCTCAGCATGATTCATTCCCTCCCCTGGCGTTACCGCTTCGGGTCCAAGCCTGGTTACTGGTGTCTGATGCGCTTAAGCAGATGGGACTGTCTCCCGCTGAATACAAAGAGTTACATCCGGAGGTTCTCTGAGTGGAACACGGATGCGATGCATGGCCTATTATGACCGCAGCATCAACAGCCTGCGCGATCTATTATTATATAATATGATATTATATAATAAAATATTATACTATGCTATACTTTTTATTATATAAAGATAGAGGAGAGGCAACTATTAACAGCTGCTTCTCCTCTGTTTCGTTTCATATTATCCCTATTGCGCGGTTTAAATTTTTATCCAGTTTATTCTATTTTAAAAAATATAAACTTATCTCTATTATACAAGATATATTGATTGTGTTTGTTATATTTTCTGTATTTGTTTTGTCCGTTTTACCAATATATCACATATTTCTGATATTATATATCCGCATCTTTACGATGCAGCGTATGAGATCTGCCCCTTGAACTTACTCGCCTTGATCTTCTTTATCATCAGCTGGTATTCCGAATCATCCATCCCGGAGATCGTGACCTTCGAGATCCCGTTCAGAGCGCCCTTCTGGAACTTAAAGAAGCTCGCATCCGGGCCCTTCAAAGCGAGCATCGCTACATTGGAGCCGCCAAAGGCATCTGTCTCAAAGGTGATCGGCCTGATAGGCTTCTTTCTGATGTCCAGAACAAACTTTGTACATCCCGTCCCCGCAAACGCACCGGTCTTGATCCGGGACACCGGAAGAGTCCCCTCCGGTGTGACGGTTCTCCCCGTAAGCCGGACCGTCTTCAGCTTGCTGACAATCCCCATCACAGCGACAGTCTTGTTGCCTAGAAACTCAACGATCTCATGAACCGCACTTAAGCTGTCATGTGGAGAGACCCCGGGATCGGCCGCCTGAGTCCGAGTCGTCCCATAAGCTGATGTCGGTCTCACTGTATTATTTGCTCCAGCTGTCTGTCCTGTGGTCTGCGAAGCATTTGCTGTGTTGACTACCTGTGCTGTCGATGAATACCCATAGACCGGGATCGATGTGTTCGCGGCTGCAGATGCGGTCCTGTTGTACACTGAAGCATTTGCTGCTGTTCTCGTATTGTTCGGTACTGTGTTTGTGCTGGAATAGAGATCATTCCCATCTTTCGCATTTCTTCCAGAAGCTGCCCCAAGGCCGCCAGTGATCCAGTGCGCGTAAACTGTGCCGCTGGACCTGAACACAGTTGTGTTTGTAATTCTTTCTCCTCCTGACTGAGCGGTAAACCAGCCTTCAAATGTATATCCATTACGTACAGCTTCCGGCAGAACCAGCAGGAAGCCATTACTGTCTACCTTGGAGCTCGCTGTACTGCAGCTGCCGCCGTTCGCGTCAAAAGTCACAATCACATTCGTCCCTGATATATCCTGGTCAGAAAAGATCGTCTGACTGGAATTCTCCGGATATACCACAGGAACCTGCGGTTTCTCCCCGACTTTAAAGGGAAACTCTTTCTGAGCCTCCGCAACCCTGCTGGATATGTACGCATAACACTCAGCCAGAGAGGCAAGGCCGTCTCCATTCGTGTCAGAGGGAATTGGAGACCTCGTGCGGGTACTCCCATTTACCCCATACTGGGATCCCAGGCTCTCCACAAGGATATATGTCAGGAGGCTGGCCTTATGGCCCGCTGAATCAAAAGCGAAAGCCCAGGAAGAAGTCCCCGTCTGGCAGGCAGCAATCACATAGTACTTGTTATTGATGAACTCCCCGCTTTTTGCGATGAGGCTTCCCTCCATTGGTTGGATGAATCTGTCATTTTTCTGAAAAATGCTGCGAGCGCTCATAGAAAAGCGTTTCGCCTCACTTGCCGTCGTACCCTTCTGAGAAGCCTTTCCCATGGATTTGCTGATGGCCGCGCCACTCCCGCAGGAATCCAGAATCACGACCACCCTGCCTGGAACAGTGCGAAGGCTGGATTCCAGTACCGCGAGGCTTATTTCGGCGACTTTCCCATTGTCGACCATATAGATCGCCCCACTGTTTGAACCTTCCATGGCGCCATGTCCCGAATAATAGAAGAGAGACACATCATCCTCATCTGCGCTGGAAGCCATATTTTTGATCGCGGCATAAAACTGATTTGTACTGGCATTCTTAATTGCCCCACTGATGGTATAAGGCACCTTCAGGGCACTCAGTGCAGACGCCATGTTTACATAGTCACGATCCGGACCATCCAACTCATAATTCTCGATCCCTGGATACGTGTTCCCAATCAGAACCGCATGATAGTTTACAACACCATCCGCGCTCGCGTGAGCTGTGACAGCCCATGCAGCTACCAGAAGCAGCGTGAATACCAGAGATCTGATTATCGATTTTCCATTGTTTTTTTTCATAACCGTTCCCTTAGTTTTTCCTGTGTATATAAATATACATTTGATAAGTTATAGTTATCTGTTTCCTGAAGCCATAAGTCCATCCTGACAAGCTGAACACATATATCCACGCCTGTATCCATTAATTTCAGAAGGACGCCTTTGATGAAGTCTTTTTATGACAGAATGCTTTCTGATTACTATCTGATTGCTATCTGATTACTATTCGACACTTCCTGATACTTTTCAGGACGCTTTCAGACTCTCTTTAGATTTCCTTCAGATTCTTTTTTGACTCCTTTTAGATTCTCTTTAGAATCTCTTCGGCCCCCCTCCCGACTCCTTCAGATCCTCTCAGGATCCCTCCAGACGCTCTGTATTTTCTATAAGATCAGGAGACTCCCGAGAGACTCATACAGACAGTAAACTCAATGATTGGAGTTTAAGATACCCCAACTTTTACTGTCAACGGTCGTGGGCCAATCTTCATTGGGACTGACTGAATCGTTAAGATTTCGTTAATAAAGGTCTGCGTGAAGATATCATAATGACTTCGTTTTACTACGATGGATGATATGGCATCATGTCAGCTAGCATGTAAAGCAGAGAATGAGGATGGAGAAGAAGATAAAGAGAGCGGAAAGAGGGAGAGTTGAGGTGAGGAGAAGGGATGAGAAGAGAAGAGAAGAGAAGAGAAGAGAAACAAAAAGAAGAGAAGAGAAAAGGAGAGGAAAAGAGATAAAATACTGAGCTAAGCTAAGCTATATTATATGATATTATAATGCAATACCATATAACATGCTATAATATTATGTATAATAATGCAATATGCATTACATCAACATATTTAATATTTTTATATGCTGTTATTATATCTTTGCTATTTATAAAAATATATTTTAGACTATTTCTGTACTGTTTCTCGCATTTATTATATTTTTTAAATAAATAATTACATCGGTAGTCCTCTCTATCGATATTGATATATGCTAATTTTCTATCTATTATCATCAAAAACTGGTGTTACTTATGGATATCTGATCCCCTTTCCCTCCGCTGGGACGGAACCCATAGAAATAGAGAGAGGCCCAGGAATCCCTGATTCCCAGACCT
>CADBUA010000177.1 GCA_902797665.1 uncultured Lachnospiraceae bacterium
AAAGGACGGGGCATCTTTCTTGCGGGCGTAGAAACTCAGCGCCCGGTCTGCTAGCTGGAAAGGAGCCTGCGGCGGGGTCGGCATGAAGAGAGGAGAGAACCTACAGATGAAGATGAAGTGGGAGATTGAGAGGACTTTGGCAACTTTTCCGCGCCAAAGGAGAAGGGCTGTTGGAAGGAGATCCTGCCTTTTCATTTTTCTGCTGACCTTTTTCATGACCTTCCTTCCAGCTCTTCTTTCAGCCCATCTTCCAGCCAGCCTTTCGGGGATTCTCCCCGGGAGGATGACCTATGCTGAAGCGGGAGTCGGAGCGGCAGTCGACATCGATCTGAAGGAGATCTCCGGGAAAAGCATCACGGAGGGAAAGATCGTGCTCTCCGCTCAAAGGAACCGGGTTGGCGTGAATCTCTCCGGGAAAAAAATCCGGAATGCCTATGTCCGTTCCGCTGGGAAAGTCTACTACTGCAACGCCTGGGGGATGGTTTTGAAGGGGTGGATCAGCTATGAGGGACACTATTACTTCCTGGACCGGAAGACAGGAGCTCTGAAGGGCAGGGGTTCTGTAGATGGGGTGCTCCTTTCCCCGAATGGAGCGGCAAAAGCCGACGCCGCGGACCTTCAGAAAATTCAGTCCATGATGCGGGCCCGCACCGCGCTCATTCATCTGCTTTCCCCCACGGACAGTGATGCGGTCAAGCTGAAGAAAAGCTTTGATTACATCATCACGTTTCCCTACCGCAGATGGCGCCTTTTAAAGCCGATCATGAACAGCAAGGGCTGGGAGAGCGTCTTTGCCGACGATATCTTCCTGAGACAGAGTGGCTGCTGTGTCTCCGATGCCTGTGCCTTTGCCTTCATGGCGAAGGAGATTGGCTATGAAAATGTCTATGTCTGTGATGACACCGGCCACGCCTGGGCGGAGATCAATGGCCTTGTCTATGATCCCCTCTTCGCCGAAGCCAAGAATTATGCCGCCTATTACGGCTGCAGCTACAGAACCTATGGCCTTCATCCGGTGCAGAAGAGAGCGGTCTGAGAGGGAAAGACAGATCGGGTGGGCATGAAAGCGTTTCCCGGGGAAGTGATGAAGGACGGGCCTCTGTCCTGGGCTCCGTGCGCGCAGATTTTCGGCATATTTGCGCTTGCGTGAGTCCTTTCTGGACAGCCTCTTCTGAGAAACAATGCCGAAAAGCAATGAAGACAGCCCGCAGCATGGCAGCGGGCTGTATCTTATTTCGAGATGAGGGAGATCTGGCAATCAAATGGGGCATTTTATCGCGGGAGTGATACCCGCGAGCGTGAGAGAACGCCTGCGCTTCCAACTGGCTGAAGCGGGGCTTTCCCAGGACAAAAGCGATCGCTTTGCTCTGACAGAAAGGCTCAAGGGAAAAGAGAAAAAGAGCCGGAGCATGGATACACGAGTTGATCTGTCCTGGGAAACCCGTGATCTCAGAGACAGCTTTCGGTGTTGAGCTCCTTTTTGTGAGGGGATGGAAGATGGAAATAGAAGGTCTATTTCGCGTCTTCCGCCCTTTTTCGAAGGAGAGGGATGGTCTATGATGGGATTGTTCCGAAAGTGAGGGCAGTTGCAGCTTTGACAGCGGGAATGATCAGCTTGACAGATCTGTGGGCGGGATTTGCCTGTACGCGCCCATTTTCATAAATCCTCACGCCCGCGGTTCTCTCTTGAAACGCTGTCTTCTCAGAAAAACGAGTGAAGATACGAATCACAGGCCCCATACAGCTGGAGACGAGGTCAGTCCAGAAGAGGAGGTGTAGAATGAATATCACAATCGACGATGTTGATGTGGTCATGCGGAGTACAGGCGTGGATTATCCCGACGCCAGACAGGCTCTTCTCGAAACAGATGGAAATGTGGAGGCGGCAGTCAGGGCGCTGACGATGCCCAGGAAGGACCTCTATGCCGGGAAGGATAACGGCGCTGATGTGGTCAATGAGTTTCTGGAAAAGGCGAAGTCTCTGCTTCGGACAGCCAGCGTTTACCATTTGGTTATCCGCCGCAGGGAGAACCTGCTCGTGAACATCCCGGTGCTCGTCGCGGTGATCATCCTCTGTGTCGGTCTCGCTGCTGCCCCCTGGATGGTAATTGCCGGTATCATCGCCTTGTTTGGATTCTCCTGCAAGATTCGAATTGTCAGGGGGAGGGATTTCTGACAGGGGTATCAGAAGGATTTGAAGAATCAGAACGAAGGGCCCAGTCAGTTTTGCGACCTGCTGCCAAAAGTACGGCAATATATAGCAAAAGCAAAGGCAAAGGCTGAGCGCGTATTTCATGCGGGCGCTCGCCTTCGCCTGGCCGAATGCCTACAGGCGCTTGTGACTGGACAGGCACGATTTGAAGGATAGGAGGATAGATATGGAACTGACACTTCAGATGGTTGAGGAAGTAATGGAAAAAGCAGGCGCTTCTTACTGGGAGGCGAAGCAGGCCCTGAGCGATCAGGATGGAGATGTGGAGAAGGCAGTCAGCTCCCTTTGCATAGAGGAGACTCCTTCAGGAGAGACTGCAGAAGACATTTCAAAAGAAAGGGCAGAGGAAGAAACGGAGGAGCTGGAGGATCTGGAGGAGACAGAGACACTGAAAGATCAGGCAGAGCCGCTGAATGCTTTTGATGAGGCAAAACAGAGAAGCCGGTTCGCTTCAGGGAAAGCTCCGGACACCGATGAGCTGATCGAAAAGCTAAAGGATCTTGTCAGGAAAGGGAATGTGAACCGGATCCTCATTCGGCGGAAGGACGAGGTCCTTCTGAATCTCCCGGTCAACGCAGGGGTGATCGGTGGGGTTGTAGCCCTGGCAGCGATCCCCTGGGGGGTGATCGGGGCGGCCGTCACCGTCTTTGGCCTTAGCGCGTGCAAGGTCGAGATCGTGAAGGAAGACGGCAGCACGGAGGATGTCTCCTGAATCTCCATGATATTCAGACTCCTTGGGTATTTCCTGACGGGGGATACCCGCGAGCGTGAGAATTTGCGACAGAACTGGTGCGAGCGGGCCTATACCGCTGAAACACCTGGCAAATCCGAACATTTCCCGGTAAAGGTCAGGCGGGCAGCTCTTTGCCCCAGATGAGACATATGCTGAGCGGGCTTTTCCTGGATCTGTTCAGGCCGGCGCTGGCTGTGTGTTTCACTGCCCGAAAACGCGATTGCGTGCAGAGAGAAAAACCGTATGGAACCAGGGACTATGGACCCAGGGACCTATAGGCCTATTGACCTATAGACCTATTGATTAAAGTCATCGATAAGCTCAGTCAATAAAGGAGACGCGTGACGCTGCGGCATCACCGTCTCCCCTTTTTATTCCGGAGAGCGCATATCCGCCTGATTTTCGGTCTCTCAGGCGTTCTTCCCGGGGCAGTCCGGCAGACGATTCTGCCTGGCTCTGAAGTATCTCAAGAAGGAGAAAATGCTTCTTCAGCTTTTCTTACGGAACTGTCCAGCCCGCTTTGCGCACTTGCTGCGCAGATTGATCACAGATCAATCACAGAGCAAAAGCAAAGGCCTGGCGCACACTCATATCTGACGGAAAAAGCCTCAGCCCGGCCGAATGCCTACAGGCGCCCCGGCCCGGCATCGTACCTGGAAAGGCGTCTGCGACTGGACAGGGAGCATGATTTTTGTGGTCTCTTCCCTCATCCTGGGATATAATTAACGTCATAAATCATTTGGTACTGTCCAGTCCGTTTTGGCCGCTTGCCGCCGAGCGAGGTCATACAGTGTAGCAGCAAAGGTCAGGAGCACATTGAATGCGGGCGGAGGAGCCTCAGCCCGGCCGAATGTCTACAGGAGCCTCGGCCCGGCACCGTACCTGGACAGCTACGTTTATTTCTGACCGCCTGAAACTCCAAGGCAGTGAAATGGAAATCTGGAAGGGACAAGAGAGAGGAGAAGGATCATGGCAGAGAAAGTGGGAACACTGATTCGGAAAGCCAGAACAGATGCTGGACTGACACAGGAGCAGCTGGCACGGAAAATCAAAGGGCTCTCGGCAGATGATATCAGCAAGGCGGAGCGCGGGGAGAAAGATCTGACCCAGGCCATGCTGCGGGAGATCGCAAAGGCCACAGGGGTGACGCAGAAATCGTTGATTGATGCGGTCAAAGGGAGTTCTTCGGCCGCAAAGCCGGCAAACAGCGCAGGCTCCAGCGCCTCCTTCCATGTCAGCAATGAAGAGAAGAAGCTGATCCGGGCTTACCGCGAGGCGGATGGGAAGATTCAGACCGCCGTGAAGATGATGCTTCTTGGCTCCGGAAATACGTCTCTTTCCTCCTCCGGAAACGGCCTGGCTGGAGATCTGTTCGGCGGTCTTCTCTCCGGGCTTCAGGAACTATTCAAAAACTGACTTTGGCGCGTTCTTTCCGGGCGCAGAGACAGGGAGGCTTTTATCCGGAGGCATCAGAAGCGATGAAAAAGGGAGAGGCCTTTCGCCTCTCCCTTTTGTATTTTCTGTATGCGCCAGCTGCTTTCAAGGGCTGCCGCCTGCCGCACGCATGCGGAGCACAGCTGCATCCTGGTCTGTTGCGCGGCACGGAAGCAGCTATGTGAGTCTGTATTCCAGACGATAGGCAACCATTTGGCTCTTCTATGCGCTTCCCGCTTCAATGGGACGGCACGACTCCGATCACACGGCCGAAGACCATGAAGAAGCTGTCCGGGAGAACTGGGATTGGGTCATATTTCTCGCTGTTCAAAGATACCAGGGAGACCCCATCCTTGTTGTAAGAGAGCTTTTTGATGTATCCGCTGCCGTCGACGGCAAAAATGCCGATCTCTCCATTATTCAAAGTGCGTGTCTGATGGACAAAGACACGCTGGCCGTCCTCAAAGTCGGGCAGCATGCTGTCGCCGTGGATCCGGACCACAAAATCCGCGCCGCGTGGGATATTGTCGAGCTCGATCATCTCATATCCAGTATCTTCCAGAAACTCACCGGGACCTGCTGATACCGGAAGTGTGGGGAAGAAGCGGATCTTTCTGCGGGAGGAAATCGGAAGCACTTTCTCACTGGCATTCTCTTCTTCTCTCTTTTCTTCCCAATCCTCTTTACCAGCCGTTGCGGCCGCCTGCTGATCTTTTTTGTACTGGCCGGATTCAATCAGAAGCTGGAGATAGTCAAGGGCCTTCTTTTTTCCTGCCGGGTTGAGCTGGGCGAGCAGGTTGTGGGGATTGTCCCCGAAGTACTCCTCATAGAGGTCCGGAATCTCCAGGATTCTGCAGACATGCATGAAGATGTCCACATTCGGGGAGGAGATATCGTGCTCCCAGTTGGAGACAGTCTTTCCTGCAATGCGGATCCCGTATTCCGAGAGTCTGGCGGCCAGTTCTCCCTGGGAGATATGCCTCATTTTTCTGTAGCGTGCGATCATCTTTCCGGAAACGCTCATGGGAACCGTTCCTTTCTGCATTCTGTCCCAGCTTTCGGTCTGAAGCTCCGGAAGCTGAAAATCTATGGCAACTGTCCAGTCCGCTTTGCGCACTTGCTGCCCAAAGCGAGGTCATACAGTTCAAAAGCAAAGGCCGGGCGCACATTCCATGCGACGACAGGAGCCTGCGCCCGGCCTCGTGCCTGGACGGGAGCTTGCGACTGGACAGGTACAATCTATGTATCCCAGCTCAGTATAGCAAAGCGAAATACATGGAGCAAGGAGAGATTCATAAAAATTAAGAAAAAGGGACAAGAAAAGGGTGAAAAAGAGGGGGAAGTTCTTAAAATTTTGGATAGTAAGGAAAGGCTGCCAGATGCTGAGGGCTGAAGGAGCAGGGAGGCACTGTGGGAGAATGGAGTCGTCTGAATCCTTTCAGGCGATCGCCATGATTCATGCCTTCCCGTCTTTTTGACGGGTCTGCCCTGCTCAGAAACCTGAATATCTGATATTTTGACGGCCTCGGGTCCATAAGGTATCATAAGCATTAATGAAACGGGATGCTTAACAGCACCCATGTAAGAAATCTGAAGAAGCTGACAAAGCTGATAGACACAGCAAAAAAGAAAGACAGAAGGCAATGTGAGAGCAAGCCTTCTTTGGGGAGAAGCATGGCAGAGAGGAATTTCGAGAAGATGGCAGTCCTCATCGACGCCGACAACACCCAGATCTCCAAGTTAGACGACATGTTCACGGAATTGTCCCTCCATGGGCGGATTGTCGTGAAGCGGGCTTACGGGAACTGGAGAAAGGAAAATCTCAAGAAGTGGGAGGATGAGACGAAGCGTCTTGCCATCAAGGCAGTACAGCAATTTGATTATGTCTCCGGGAAAAACGCCACCGATATGGCTCTGGTCATTGACGCGATGGATCTCCTTTACTCCAGCCTCTATGACGCATTTGCCATCATCTCTTCAGACAGCGACTATACGCCGCTGGCCATCAAGCTGCACGAGTCCGGTATCTATGTATTCGGCGTCGGGTCCAAAAAGACCCCGGAGCCTTTCCGGAATGCCTGCGATGAGTTTATCCTTCTGGAGAATCTGAATTCCAGCGAGGAGGACGAAGACTCGGATGAGGAGGACAGCAGCCCCGCTCAGGGTGGGGCGGGCAGGCTTTCTCTGGAGGGAAAAGGGCAGGGGATGGAGAATTCCCAGAAGGGAAAGAAGGGCGGCAAGGCCGGCATGAAGAAGGTTCATGCGCTCCTTCGGGCGGCAGCCGAGAGCTTTCAGGACTCCCGGGGCTACACAAATGTCAGTGCTGCCGGCACTTACATCAAAAGGGTCAAGCCGGACTTTGATGTCCGCACTTACGGCTACAAGAAGCTGACGGATCTCATCGAAGCGTACCCGGCCAATTATCAGGTAAACAGGGATGGGAACATCGTGGTTTACCAGGTTCGCTGAACCCTTTTCATCTTTGCCGGGAGATAGTTCGCTGGCAGAAACAGACCAAGGGGAAAGGGAGGCGAAAGGGAGGGGAAAAGGATGAACCAGGAACTGTTCTGGGATGAGCACATGATTCTGAAGAGTTTTACAGACGGCTTGCTTTCCTCAGGCTGCATCAACCTGACAGAGGACCGGATGATTCCCCTGGCCGGGACCGTCGATTTCGGAGGCCTTGAGATGGTTGACGATGAGACCCGCAACTGGTCCTTTCTGAAAGTTCCGAGCCTGAAAAAGCAGAATCCGGATACCCGGGATCTGATCCTGGCAAAGGCAGGCCGGATTCTGAATGAAGAGAAGCGGGTGGAGTTCCTCCGGCAGTTTTCGGTGCGGGGGCTTTTGAACGCCTATGACAGTGGGAAGATCCATCTTTCTCTGGAGGCGCAGTGCAGAGTCCGGGACTGGTGCTGCTGGGTCATGATTCAGGCTGAGCTTTTCCGAAACCCGGAAAGCGGTGATCTCATCGCTTATCTCTACTCTCGGGACATCAACAAGCAGAAGAAGAACGAGCAGATCATGAATGTGATCCTCGACCGGAGCGCGGATTACGTCGCGATCATTAACATCCGAACGAAGAAGGTGGTCTTTCAGTATCTGTCCGATGAGATTCTGAAAGCGGCTCCGCACTGGAAATACAAAAGTGAGATCGATTTTGAGAAGGATATGTACCAGGCACTCTCTGCCTTCCTTCAGGAGGATGAGGCCAGGCTTGTACAGAGCCGGACGTCCCTTGCGTGCATTCTAAAAGAGCTTGAGGAAAAGCCCGTCTACACCGCGACCTTTGTGATGCATCTGCCGGATAGCATGCTTCGGAAGCAGGTCCAGTACTACTGGATTGACGAGCTCAGGGAAGAAATCCTGGCCGTTCAGACAGACATTACCGTGGCCTACGAGAAGGAACGGCAGAATGAGCGGATCCGCCGGGAGGCGGTCACGGATCCGCTGACGGGCCTGCCAAACCGGAGAGGCCTCCGTTCCGAGCTCGATCAGATCGAAGCGCGCTGCAAAAAGACCGGGAGCCCACTGACGGTAGCCATGGGGGACATCGACTTCTTTAAGAAAATCAACGACAGCTATGGACACGAGGCTGGGGACGCGGTGCTTGTCAGGGTAGCCGGCATGATGCTTGCGTTCATGGATGGCAGAGGGATTGTCTCCCGGACCGGTGGGGAGGAGTTTTTCTTCGCTTTCCCGGGGATTCATCTCGCGGAGGCCAAAGCCCTCCTGGAGG
The DNA here is from genome assembly GCA_902797665.1 of uncultured Lachnospiraceae bacterium. Taxonomy (GTDB): domain Bacteria; phylum Bacillota; class Clostridia; order Lachnospirales; family Lachnospiraceae; genus Porcincola. The sequence goes on from CADBUA010000177.1 coordinate 8,119, forward strand.
GGTTCCGGGAGAAGATCTCCCGGGAGCTGATTCCGTTCGACGGCAGTGAGATCCGCATCACCATGACCTTCGGAGCAGCCGCCTTTGATCAAAAAGGGACCCTGCATGATGTCATCCAGGCAGCCGACATGAAGCTCTATTATGGGAAGGAGCATGGGAGGAACCAGGTGCAGGGCTAAGGCAATGCCTCCTTGAGAGTGGGCATATTCCGTAGAAACACCTGGCAGATCTGAATGCTTCCTGAAATTATATAAAAGACAGATCACTCAGATATACACCTGATTATATAATATGCCAAACAATATTTAATATCTGACAGCATATAGGCATTCGGCCATATGATCTGGTATGCATCGCATGAATACAGAGCACAAAGCGATCAGGAAAATCAGGGGAAGAAGACAATCCAGAAGGGAAGGCAGCAAATGGCAGGTATTGAGAATACAGGAAGTCATCCTATCAAAGAAGTCCAATCGTTCAAAGATAGCGCGAAGGAGGCCAGAGGGTTTGCCAGAGGTTTTCTCCCGATCATCTGCCTTGCGGCGGGGCTTCTTCTGAGCGCCTGTTCCAGCCAGAAAAACGCGATCTCTCCCGGCACGGAACGTGTGAAGGAGACAGCAGTGCCAGTGGCAGATACCACAGAGGGCCTATCTTCTGTCGTAAGGTTTGATCCTGCCGCGCTCAAGGGCGCCTGGGACATCTCCGGGGACGATCTGACCTACGTCCAGATCGATGTGAAAGACTACGGCGTGATCACCCTCGCACTTGATTCGACCATCGCGCCTGTCACAGTCAAAAACTTCCTCAGACTGGCGGAGCAGGGCTTTTACGATGGCCTGACCTTTCACCGCATCATGGACGGCTTTATGATGCAGGGCGGAGACCCCAGCGGAAACGGGACCGGTGGGAGCGGAGAAAACATTCAGGGTGAGTTTGCCCAGAATGGCGTAAAGAATCCGATCACCCATGTGCGCGGAGCCGTCTCCATGGCACGCGCCAGGGATTTCAACAGTGCCAGCTCTCAGTTCTTCATCGTGCAGAGCGACAGCAGCTTTCTGGATCAGCAGTACGCTGGCTTCGGCTATGTGACGGATGGCATGGACCTTGTGGATCAGATCTGCAAAGACGCCAGACCGACGGACGGAAACGGAACGATCCGCCCGGAGGAGCAGCCGGTCATCAACTCTGTGAAAGTGGCAGAGTAGCAGTTCAGATTGATCCAGAGGGGTGAGAACCTGCGGAAAAATGAGGCGGGCATATACAGGTGAAACATCTGGCAGATTTGAATGGTTTCTGGTATAACTCAGTGAAAGACCGCGGAGGAAGGTGAGAGTGTCCGGGAGGAGGACGATGAGCGTAGAAGATCTGAAAAGAAGAGTTTTCGATCTGGCATATGAGTACCGGAAAACGAAACTATGGAAGGTTATGGATGACACCCAGGTCTTCGCCTTCCAGTTTCAGGATGGAGAGATCGATTATGTCAGCATCATGGGGAACATGGGTGAGTTTATCGCGGTAGGGGTCTATCCGGGCTGGGATGGCCTGGATTCGCTCCGGGAAGTCGGCAGAAACACTGATTCGATGAGCCCGGTGGCTTTTCATGAGCATGCCTTGTGCCAGGAATGTGTCACCTGCGCGTTTCAGAGGATGCAGGAGCTGACCCCGCGCGAGCAGAAGGACGTGAAGCAGTATCTCCAGTCACTGAAGACGAATAAACCCAAAGATCCACCATTTCCAAACTTCATGAGGTTCCATCCCCGAAGGTTACCCTGGGATGTCACCGAGGAGATTGATTTCAAAAGGCTTTATTATGGCCTGAAAGCGGCGATAGAGGTGGCAGGGAAAGTCCATGAGAGGGGGCCTGGGATTCTTTACAGAGAGCTCAGACCGAACCCGGGCATCATCAATCCGGTGCCCCTTCTGATTTTCGGGGAGAAGGGAATCAGCTGGAGGTCACTGGACCCCCCGCTGGAGAGACGCCCGATCTATCCATCCGCCAGGCCTTCGAGGGACCAGCTCCGAAAGATCACAGGAAGAGGAACAGAGAAGTGGATCATCAGCATCTTCATCTGTAAGCAGCATTTTGTAGACGAAAATGAAGAATGGCTTGGTGGGATCTCACCGCAGCCCTTCTATCCGATGGCCTGCGTCATTATGGATACGGAGGAAGGCAGCGTCCTGTATCTGCAGATCGCAAAGGAAGATGAATATGTGGAGCATTTCTCGGAAGGATTCATGAATCTCTGTGCGGAGAAGGGGGCTCCGGAAACCCTTCTGATCTGCAATGACCGCACCGAGAAATTCTGCGCAAGGATCTGTGCAGCGCTGGGAATAAGAGTCGAGAGAGAGGAACGGATCCCGATCCTGGAGAGCTTCCAGGAAGACTTCTTTGATTCGATGAGAGCAGAGTTCGAGGAGGATGGGGAATACGAAGGTGAGATCGATGAAACGCCTGATGACTCATATGATGATGCGTATGATGATTCAGATGATGATGAGTATGATGGCGGCGATGCGGAGTATAAAGATCACTTCAGGGCTTTCATGCACGTAATTTCGGATCCTTCCTCTGTCTCAGATCTTTCGGATCTGGAGCTTCTCTTCGCTGCTTTATTCGTGCAAGAAGGAGATGGCTTTAGCAAAGAAGTCATGGACAGAATCGAGGAGGAAAAAAAGCGCAGAAATCTGGTGTTTTCGGAAGAACTCAAAGAGAGCTATGACGAGGACAACGAGGACGAATTCGAGGACGAA
>CADBUA010000178.1 GCA_902797665.1 uncultured Lachnospiraceae bacterium
ATATGATATAAACGAATATAAATATAGTAATAATATATCCCATACGAAATTTCATATATATTTACCGTCTAAAATAAGCAAATATTTAAAAAGGCGACCTGAAATCCCCACAATATAGGAAGCTCTGTACATAGCCTGGAGCAGGCCAGTATTCATCTGGCGGCTATAAACAGCAGCCAGACGGCCGCAGGGAAGGGAGGATGACTGGCAGGGGAGGCAGCGGGCACTTTTCCAAAGGATACAGAAGACTTCGGGTTTGTTCTTGGAAGGTATCACGAAAATGACGGTCCAAAAGGTCATCTGGTTGACTCAATAAACAGGGCGTGTTAGATTTGATTTAGGCTTGGATTGAGCGTTTTCGTGCTTTTTTCGTGGAATGTGAGGGTTTGCTTTCTGACTGCAGAGATGCTTTCGCCTTTCGATCCGGAATATCCGTATCTGCCGGGACTCACGCTGGGTTAGCTGCCCGTGCTGATGGGATCGCGAATTCTCTCGCTCCGGGTATAAGAGAAGGCTGCAGATCTTTTTTACTCGCGGCCGGGAATTTGCCAGCTATCGTCCGTGGCCGTGGTATATGCAGGCACTAACGATTCGCTTCCGGCAAATCCTAAGTGCTTCTCGTATAAATGTATCACTGGGTTGCGCCAACCCGCGCCGAAGGACTCATCCATCGAAGGCCAGCGGGGATATCAAGGAAGACGGTATGAAGAGAACGATTACAGCAGTTGTTTCGACGGTCGTGACGGCAGTGCTTGCTGCAAGTCCGTCTATGGCATCTGTCGATCTCAACATCTTCAACTCCAAGCCTGAGATCCAGAGCCAGTTTGAAGAGGAAGCAGAGAAATACGCCAGGGAAAAGGGCGTCAACATGACCGTCACCATGTCCAATGACCCGGTCATTACCCACATGAACGCCAAATACGATCATGGAGAACCCTATGCGCTTTCCATGGTTGACGCGAAGGACATTTACACCTTACGGGAGCATGCGCTGGATCTCTCTGATCTGGAAGCAGCAGCTGATACAGACTATGCGATTGAACTGGACGGAAAGGTTCTGGCACTTCCGTTTTGCATAGAGGCCCGCGGCATCATCTATAATAAAAGCGCGATTGAAGAAAACACCGGGGAGACGTTTGACCCGGCATCTGTGAGGACATTGGATGACTTCACAGGCCTTCTGGATCGGCTTGTTGAGGGTGGAATGGAAACCCCGGTTGGCATCCTGAAGGAAGACTGGTCACTCGCGGCCCATTACCTGTTGCAGGTCTATGAAGAGCGGAATGATCCGGAAGCCTTTATCTCCGATCTTCTCTCGGGGGATGCGGATCTCATCCATGATGAGAAGTTCAATTCTCTGATGGACACCTTTGATGTCCTGAAGAAGTATAACTACGGGCAGGGGGAGGAAGCGGTCAATGAGGACCGCAACACCACCGAGGATATGCTCGCTTATGGTGACATCGCGTTCATGTTTGGCGGCAACTGGGACTGGTCTTTGATTGTTCAGTCTGGGAGCGGCTGCGAGATGGGAATGATGCCTGTTCCCCAGAACATGGATGACGGCTGCAATGAGAAGCTGGTTGGCGGTGGAAGCAAGTTTTGGTTCATTGACAATTCCGTGTCTGACGAGGTGCAGCAGGCAGCAAAGGATTTCCTGAACTGGATGGACAGGGATCCGGATGGACAGGTCTTTGTCACGACGACCTGTGCGCTGGTTTCGCCTTACAAGGCCAATACGCTGGAGGTTCAGGATCCCCTTTCCATCTGCGTCAAGGATTTCGTGGATGCCGGTTCTCTGATCCCGAGCTACGTCTTTCAACCGGATGATCACTTCACCGTACTGGGCGCTTTGTTCCAGGAGTATCTGGCTGACCGGATCGACCGGGAGACCTTTGCCTCCGGAATTGAGACTTACTGGAAAAACGCTCAGCAGATTGAGCACTGAGGGAGACTTCCGCGAGGGAAGAAGCCCGGATCGCAGTCTACAGATACGAATCTTACGGACGGGAGTTCTGAGGAGGGACGCTGCTGCAGGTAATACTTGGGATTGATCAAGTTGGGATTGATCAGAGATTTCATTGCGGGTTTTCTTGCTATATAAAAGTGTTTGAGATCAAACCGGCGCAGCGGGTTTCTCGCTGCGCCATTTTTAAAACAACCGGAAAAAGGCCGGAGGAGGGGAAATGAAGATCAGTCAGAAACTCATGGATGCGAGAATGTACGAGGAGAAAATGGGCGCCGGGATTAAGGACGAGATGCGCCCGGCATTCCATCTGTCCTCCCGGGTAGGCTGGATGAATGACCCGAACGGGTTCTCCTTCTACAAAGGGTGGTATCACCTGTTTTATCAGTACAACCCCTATAACACCATCTGGGGCCCCATGCACTGGGGACACGCCAGGTCGAAGGATCTCCTCCACTGGGAGTACCTCCCGGCGGCTCTGGCACCGGATGAGGATTACGACCAGAACGGCTGCTTTTCCGGATCCGCGATCGAACTTCCTGATGGGAGACAGATGCTTCTCTACACCGGAGTCAAGCAGGAAGTGGATGAGAACGGCATTTCTGACGACATTCAGAGACAGTGTGTAGCTTTCGGTGATGGGGTCGACTACGAGAAGTACGAGGGCAACCCTGTCATTGTTCCGGAGAATCTGCCGGATGGCTTCAACCCACATGAGTTTCGGGATCCGAAGATCTGGAAAGCGGAGGATGGAAGCTACCGCTGTGTGACTTGCTGCGCCAACATGCAGCGGGATGCCCGCATCATGATGTTCCAGAGCAAAGATGGGATTACCTGGGGGGAAGGAAAACTTCTGGTCCAGAACAACGAGCGCTTTGGGAAGGTCTGGGAGTGTCCGGAATTCTTTGAGCTTGATGGGAAGCAGGTTTTGATGACCAGCCCCATGGATATGCTCCCGGAGGGCTTCGAGTATCACAATGGAAACGGGACCCTGTGCCTGATCGGAGATTACGATGAGGAGGAAGGAGTCTTTGTCCCGCAGCATGATCAGTCCATCGACTATGGAATCGATTTCTACGCCACGCAGACCGTTCTGACGACAGATGGGAGACGCGTGATGATCGGCTGGATGCAGAACTGGGATACGACGCCCGGCTATCGCCTGCCCCCGAATGGCTGGTTTGGCCAGATGACGATCCCCCGGGAGCTCTCCATCCGGGATGGCCGCCTCTATCAGACACCGATCCGGGAAATGGAGCATCTGAGGAAGAACAAAGTGATGTTCCGAAACGTCTATGTCAACGGGGAGATGGAGCTGGACGGTGTCAAGGGAAGATGCGTCGAGCTTCTGATGGAGATCCGCCCGGCTGACCCGGAGAAGATCTATACCCACTTTGAGGTGCGCTTCGCACAGGGTGGCAGGTACTACACCAGCCTGGATTATCAGCCGGAAGAGCAGATCATGAAGATCGACCGGAAGTTCTCTGGCTCCCGCCGCGCGATCATCCATCAGAGACGGGCCTTTGTTCCCAGCAAGGACGGAAGAGTCCAGATCCGCCTGATCCTGGACCGCTTCAGCGCGGAAGCTTTCATCGATGACGGACGGCAGGTTATTACAGCCAATCTTTACACCGAGCAGGCCGCCGATGGGATTACTTTCCATTCCAAAGGAGCCGTCACGATGGAACTCGTGAAGTACGACCTGGCATAAGCACTGTATCTTTGGGCTCAGGGAAAGAGAAGACGTGGAAAAAGATGCAGAAAGAAGACGCAAAGAGAAGAACAGAATAGAAAAGTGCAGAAGTGAAAAGAGAAGAGGGAAATAGAGAAACGTAGAAAAACGATAAAAAAAGATTAGAGAAG
>CADBUA010000179.1 GCA_902797665.1 uncultured Lachnospiraceae bacterium
CGGGACAATGTGTCAAACCTGACCCACATCGTGGGAGGGGGTGTCGGGGCCTTTCTCGGGTATCGAATGAACAGGAAGGGATGAGCGCAGGCAGAGGATGATGCTTCCAGGGACTGAAAGAGGGATTGTATACCGGGAACCATTCGAATCTGCCAGGTGTTTCAGCGGTATATGCCCGCTCGGGCCAAATATATCGCAGATTCTCATGCTCGCGGGGATAACGGGAAAGCCCGCTTTGGCTGCCTGTCGCCGAATGTGGCAATACAGTTCAAAAGCAAAGGCCAGGCGCATATTCCCTGGAGCGCAGAAGCCTGTGCCAGACATCGATCCACAAAGCGTCTGCGACTGGAAAGCTACTAAAAGCGTAAATATTTCCGGCAAATTTTGACAAAACCTCTGGCAAATCCTGAGATCATGAGGTATAGTACAATTATCAGGCAGGCAGAAAGTCAATTGACAGATGGATTTGACTTTTATGGATTGATTCTGAGAGGAGGCAGCGGAGACCGCTGCGGCCGAAGAAGCTGGTAAGCGTTGTTTTGGGTGCACCCTGCCGGAAGGAATCCGAGAGATCTGAGACATTTGCATGAACAATCCGGGAGAAGGCAGACTCCCCAGGTCTCAAGCCTGGAGGACCATCCACAAGCATCCCGGAAGGAGGAGGATGTTTGACTATGTATGAAGAATTTTCGAGCCGGATCAAGGCGGCAATGAAGGACCAGAAGCTGTCGCAGAAGGGTTTCTATGAACTCTGCAAGCAGCATTTTGATGAAGGGACAAGCTTCAGCCTCAGATCTCTCAGCAACTACACGGGGGGAGTTTCCATGCCGCCGGAGGATAAGCTTAAGCTCATCGCCAATGTATTGGGCGTGGATTATGACTGGTTGAAGGATGGTGCTCAGAAGGCTGCAGAGGCATTGCAGGAGGAGGCAGCGAAGGTCGAGGAAGCGGTCAGGGAATTTGAGGAGCCGTCGGCAGAGGCTCCCTCAGAGGAGACGACCCTGCAAGAGCCCGTAGCAGAGGAACTGGATCATGAGGAAAACACAGCGGAAGAGCCGATTGTAGCGGAGAAGGCGGCAGCAGATGTTCCGGCAGAGCCTGAACCGCTCAAGAAGGCGAAGGAAACGAAGGCCGTCAGTGAAGTTGTCGTCCTTGAGTTCCAGAGCGAGAGCTTCGATATCACAAGCATCCGAGAGCGCTGCAGACAGGCATGGCTGGATCAGTCTGGAGGCAGTGCTGAGTCTGTCCGGAAGCTGTCTGTCTATGTCAAGCCGGAAGACCGGAGGGCCTACTGGGTTGTCAATGACTGCGATAATGGAGATATCGAGCTGTAATACTGTACGGGGGAGACAGCGGCAGGAGCCGTGGCGGCAGAACAGCCTTGCAGAAAACCATGATCTCAGGTGACCGGTGATCCCTCCCAGGCTGGAGGAAAGAGGGCAGCTGTGTTTCGTCAGGACGGTTTTTTCCTGTTTTGGCGGGCTTTCGGTAAAGAAATCTGTTGATGCCCATCCTCCGGTGTGCTATTCTTGCTATAGAAGGGAGGGTGACCATGTCCAGACGCCATAATATAAGCGAGTCTGTTAATTCTGCGATCATAAACTACGCTGATGCGATGAGCCTCCTCCGCATCATTGATGAGACAGAGAGTGATCGCTGGAACAATATCTGTGATCGGATCCGCCAGGTGGCGGACACCTACCAGGAGGCTGTCGAGCAGAACGTCACCGAGGATGAGTTCGAGTATGCCCGTTCTCAAATGGCTGTCTATACAGATAACTTTGCGGAGACTCTGCGTGATGATATGAACCGCACCGGAGACAAGGTGAGGTATATCGACGGGCAGGTCAAGCGGGTTCTTGAGGATCATACCTGAACTGCAAGTATGAGACTGCCGCCTTCTCTGGATGATGTGGGCTTCGGCCTGCTTTGAGAGACAGCGGGTTTGGTGGTCTTCTGTTTCAGGCCGAATTATGAATGAGCGGAAAGAGACGCCCCATGCGCTGCATGGGGCGTCTCTCATCATTTGCGTGAATCTACACGCTTACATCAGCGAAGGAGAACCTGCAGAAACCTGCACGCGCGGGCATATATACCGGGAACCCTTCGAATTTGCCAGGTGTTTCACCGGGATCTGCCCGCTCTCCCCAATTTGCTCACAGAATCTCGCGCTCGCGGGTATACCACGCCAGGGTTTCGAGGGGACTTTCGATAAGACGGACTCGCTTTGGGCCTGGCAGATTGGAGGGAAGGGACTTGATCTATATCATTCGGCATGGTCAGACGGCCAAAAACAGGACAGGCACTCTGCAGGGCAGGAGCAATGCGCCGCTGGATGAGAGCGGAATCGCTCAGGCCAGGGCTGCGGCGGGCTGGTTTTCCGCGGAGGGAATCCACTTTGACAAAGTTTACACAAGCCCTCTCATCCGGGCGGAGGAGACAGCCAGGATCCTTGCGAAAGACGTGGAGATCGTGACAGAGGAGCGTTTGATCGAGATGGACTATGGTCCCTATGAGGGGATGGATCTCCATCATCTGCCGCCGGAGCTGATGGTCTTTTTCTCTGATTTTGTGCATAACCCGGCGCCTCATGGCATGGAGAGCCTTTCTTCCGTGGTCAGCCGGCTGGGGACATTCCTCACGGAGATTCTGGAGGAAGCCTATAAGTATAACCTCCTTCTCAGCACCCACGCCATTGCCATGAAGGGGGCTTTGGAGTACCTGACCCCAGCGTCAGAAGGGCGCTATTGGTCGAAATATATAGGGAACTGTTCGGTCTATGGGGCAGGAGTTCTGGAGAATGGATATGAGATACCCCGGGAACTCTGGCATCCCTGAGAAGGCAGCTTCTGGAAGGGACGGAAATGGATGGAATATCTGGATATTGTAGATGAGAACGGAGAGCCCACCGGGCAGGTCATAGACCGGGCAACTGCCCACAGGGAGGCGATCCGCCACAGAACCTCCCATGTCTGGATCGTGCGGAAAAGAGAATATCCCGGAGGAGAGGGACATATCGAAGTCCTGCTGCAGAAGAGGAGTGAGGACAAGGACTCTTTCCCGGGGGAGTGGGACATTTCCAGCGCGGGGCATATCCCGGCAGGGGAAGGTTTCCGGGAGTCGGCGCTTCGGGAGCTTTACGAGGAACTCGGGGTAAAGACGGAGGAGGAAGCACTTCTGGAGGTCGGGATTCGCAGGATCAACACGGACGACGTGTTTTACGGGCAGATCTTCCGGGACCGGCAGGTCAGCAAAGTGTTTCTGCTATCTCTTGACCAGGAGGCGGAGAGATTCCGGATCCAGACCTCAGAACTCTCAAAGGTTCAGTGGTTTGATCTGGATCAGCTGATCGAGGAGACGGAGGCAGGCCTCATGGGCAGCTGCCTGGTCCCGGAGGAGCTCAGGATGGTTCGGGAGGGGTGCAGCTTCCTTCCCTTTGCCAAAGGGTAGAGGACCAGCTCCAGAGTCCCGCGCGCCCCGGCATTTGTCATCCAACTGGCGCGGGCGAGCATCATTCCTTATGAATTCTGGCAGATACTGACGCATTCGGACGTAGCATAGCACAAATATGATATAATTTAA
>CADBUA010000180.1 GCA_902797665.1 uncultured Lachnospiraceae bacterium
CCCTCCAGGCTCTCCGAACAGGCCTTTCATTTTCATCCGAAGCAATCCTCCTCCCTGCCTTTTCCCCCTGCTGCTTGTTTGATCAAAAGATAACATCTGTCTTCTCTATCTGCAATAAAGCATCTTCTATTTATGCCGAGGCGCATTCGTTTCCCACATGTACACCAGAAGGATAGGTCTGGCCCGGCTCAGGCTGATTTCCGGGCCTCTCTCCTTTAAGATCTCGGCATGTAACAATCTAAACATTTATCTCCCCGCCCTTCCCATGGGCGCCAAGTGTCCTCTCATCTCCTGCCTGAAGCATCTTCAGAAAGCAGAAAGAGACAAGCCTTCGGAAAAGCTCCGCTTCCGGAGCGTCTATGGATCGTGACATCCCATGAAAGATATGATACTGTACGCTCAGCTGAAGGCAGTTTGAAAGGAGGATGAACGTTATGAGAAAGCTGCTCATCGTGATTGACATGCAGAATGATTTTATTGACGGTGCGCTTGGCTCAAAGGAAGCGGTCTCGATCGTAGACGCTGTAAAGAAAAAGATCCGCTCCTACCCTCCCGGAGATGTGATTGCTACGATGGACACACACACCGGGCACTATATGGAGACACAGGAAGGCCGCTATCTTCCGGTCCCGCATTGCATACAGGGATCCGACGGATGGCAGATCCGCCCGGACATTGCGGCGCTCCTGACAGACGCCAGGATCTATGAAAAACCGACCTTCGGAAGCATGAAGCTTGCTTCCGATCTGAAAGAACTGTCTGATCAGTCAGAGATCCAGCTGGAGCTGATCGGTCTTTGCACGGATATCTGCGTTGTGTCCAATGCGCTCCTCCTCAAGGCGATGATGCCGGAAGTCCCGATCTATGTGGATGCGTCCTGCTGCGCTGGCGTAACGCAAGAGAAACACTTGGCTGCGCTCGAGACCATGCGCTCCTGTCAGATCCAGATCACGGGAATATCCTGAACATTTCAGGCGGTCCTGTTTTCTTATGCGCGCCCTGCTCCCGCGTCGATGTGATGCTGCGCTTTCATTTGATACATCTGCTCGTCCATTTCCTTGATAAAAGCGTCTATATCGCCCGAGTCACAAAAGCTTAAGCCATAAGAAAGACTTAGCAGATACTTCCGACGCCCCCTGTTAAATGCCTCTACACGCTCCTCTACACGGGAAAGGTATTCCTGCATCGAATCCGGCTCCTGAGTCATTTTCAGAATGATGAACTCATCCCCCGCAAAGCGGAATACCCATTCCCGGTCCAGCCGGGATTCCTTCAGGATATCCGTCACATTCTTCAGCGCCCTGTCTCCCTCGGAATGTCCATACTTGTCATTGATGTCCTTGAAATAATCCAGATCCATCATGACGCCTGAAAAATGAATTCCCCGGTTCGACCATGCTGTCACGATCTGGTTCAGGTACTGCCGGTTGTAAGTTTCCACAAGAGGATCAATGTAAGCAAACTCATTTTGCTGCATCATGTAAAGGCCTGTCAGGCCGATCGCGGCAGACAGCCAGGCGAGGGACAGACCGTAGAACATGAACTGCAGCGCAGCCCCAATCAGAATCGGCACCATGAACAGATTGATGCTCAGAAATGCCTTCGCGCCGTTTTCTCTGTTATAGCGCCATGTCAAAGCCAGCGCGCAGATGCAGAAATACAGGATAACAAAGTAGTAGGTATAGCTGAACGGCCTGCGCTCATAGACGTTATGCTTTGTAATGTAGAAGGAAATCGGAACAAAGAGATTCAGGACCGTCATGAAGAGCATGATGATGCCGATGATAATCTGCCCCTTATAGTGCTTCCAGATGCGCGTACTGTCCTCGTAGAGACTGAGATCTATGTAGACAAGCACAAGAAACGGAAGCAGGAGGTTCACGCTGAACAGATAGGTGTTCGCTGCATAGTTCAGAATCCTGAAGCCCGGATAGACCTTCCCATCGATGAGATAAGAAAACATTTCCATCGCGCAGCACAGCATCACCCCATACAGCAGGGCTCCAAACACCTTGTCTTCCACGCGGCGCCGCCGAATCCTGGTCTTGGAAACAAACTGCAGCATGAACATCAGATAAATGCCCACCCCGTTTGAGATAAAGATCAGTCTCAAATCCATCGCAAAATACCCTCGTTATGTCAATTCTCCCAGTTGAAACCCACGGCTCTTATAATACCATATGATTGGCACTTTTTCATACCAGAGCATGTGTTTTGTACCTGTCCAGTCGCAGGCACCTTCGCATTCGGCCGCGGTCTCTGAATTCCGTGAGGGGAGGCTCCGGCTTTGGTTCGGCTCTGGTTCTCTTCCTGGGGAGGCAGAAAAGCGGCTGCCTTAAGCAGCCGCTTTTCCTGATAGACTTTCTCGCATGCGCATTTCTACGCTCAATTCCGCGTGTATTTTCACGCGTATTCATGCGCGTCCCATTCGGGTGTTTTCCCTCAGGGCTTTACTGATACTCCGCCACGCTGATCCATTTCTCAAGCATCTCCGCCTCTTCCGGATTGTGCTTCTTCAGCTGATGCGCAGCGACAATCGGCAGCCAGGTCTGGATATACTGAATCGGCATGCCAGCCTTCTTCGAGAAGATCCGGAGATATTTCTCTGCCCTGCCCGGGTCCTCCAGGCAGAAGTGCATATAGGTGATGGCCGCGTCCGCGCCGGCGTTGCCGCTGGTGGCGTGGGACCAGTCAAGGATTACCGCGCTTCCGTCCGCGCGGATGATGATGTTGGAGGGAACGAGATCCCCGTGGCAGAGCTTGGTATGATTCCTCATGCCGTGGATCCGCTGAAGCAGCTCATACTTCACGCTCGGGTCAAGCTCGTCCATGTTTTCGATCTCTGCGGCCAGCTTGGTTCTCGTATTCTGAAGACGGGATGCCCGGTGGCTGCCGACATCGATCTGAATGTCGACCAGCCTGCCCAGGAGCTCCTCCTCATTGGCGCCTTCCTCCTGGAGCATCTCAGCGAGGGTCTTCCCCTCCATGTACTCCATGCGAATGGCCCAGCCGCCATCCTCCGGAACGACCCCAAGGATCTTCGGAACGCAGACACCGCTCTCCTCGACGGAAGTCTGGATGAACGCCTCATTGAATACCAGAGACTTCGGGTGAGAAGGCACAAACTGCTTGACCAGGACATTGCCCTCCCGGTAGACCGTCTTGTAAGACATTTCTTTCAGGATCTGTTTTTCTGACATCCTTTTATCCTTTCTGCCGAAGCTTCAGCTCCGGTCCTGTCTCCAGGGCAGACCTTCTCAGATCTTCTCCGCTTCCTTCGTGTCCTTCCCGTAATAAGCAAGCAGATAGAGCTCTCTGATCTCGCTCATGAGCGGATATCTCGGGTTCGCGCCGGTGCACTGATCGTTGAACGCGTTCTCGGTCATCTCATCCAGGGTAGCAAGGAAGTCTTCCTCCTTGATCCCCCAGGCCTGGATGGACTTCGGGATCCCGATGGTCTCCTTGAGCTTCTCCACCGCCTCAACCCAGTTGTCAAAGACCTCATCATCGCTGTTTCCGCCGATCCCGCAGAAACGGGCCATCTCGCAGTAGCGGGCCTTTGCGTGCGGGTACTCATACTGCGGGAAAGTCCCCATCTTCGTGGGCACATCCACTGCGTTGTAGCGGAAGACATAGCTGAGCAGCAACGCGTTCGCCACCCCGTGCGGGATGTGATGGTAGGCGCCGAGCTTGTGGGCCATACTGTGGTTCAGACCCAGGAAAGCGTTTGCGAAAGCCATACCGGCCAGCATGGAAGCCATGGCCATATGCTCTCTCGCCTGTGGATCCTTCGCTCCGTTCTGGTATGCGGAAGGCAGGTAGTCAAAGACCAGCTTCGCCGCCTTCAGCGCGAGGGCATCGGTCATATCAGAGGCCATGATCGAGACATAGGCTTCCACTGCGTGCGTCAGAACGTCAATACCGGAAGCGCAGGTCAGTCCCTTGGGCTGTCCCATCATGTTTTCAACATCAACGATGGCCATATCCGGCAGAAGCTCATAATCCGCCAGCGGCCACTTGGTACCGGTGGTCTGATCCGTGATGATCGCGAACGGCGTCACTTCGCTTCCGGTTCCGGAGGAAGTCGGGATCGCGACAAAGTAAGCCTTTTCTCCCATGGTCGGGAAGGTGTAGACCCTCTTGCGGATGTCCATGAAGTCCATGGCCATATCCTCGAAGTCCACATCCGGATGCTCGTACATGACCCACATGATCTTGGCCGCATCCATGGCGCTGCCACCGCCGAGGGCGATGATCACATCCGGCCCGAAGGCGGACATCAGCTTCACGCCTTCCTGCGCGCACTGCAGCGTCGGATCCGGAGCGACATCGGAGAAGACGGCATGGACGATTCCCATGGAATCCAGCTTCTCCTCGATCGGCTTGGTGTAACCGTTCTGATAGAGGAAGGAATCCGTGACGATGAACGCCTTCTTCTTATGCATGATCGTGCCAAGCTCATCAAGGGCAGTACTCATGCAGCCTCTCTTGAAGTATACCTTCTCAGGCGTCCGGAACCAAAGCATGTTTTCTCTCCTCTCGGCGACCGTCTTGATGTTCAGAAGATCCATGACCGTGACATTGTGGGAGATGGAGTTTCCTCCCCAGGATCCACAGCCCAGCGTCAGGGACGGCATCAGTTCGAAGTTATAGATATCGCCGATTCCACCCTGGGAGGAAGGCATGTTGATGACGATTCTGCAGGTGTTCATGCGATCCGCGTGCTGCGCAATCTTCTCCTTCTCTGCCGTGTTGATGAAAAGAGAGGACGTATGGCCAGGGCCGCCACCCATCACCAGCGTCTCTGCCTTTTCGAGGGCTTCCTCAAAGGTATCTGCTCTGTACATGGCCAGGACCGGGGACAGCTTCTCATGGGCGAAGGGCTCCGATACGTCGGTGGAGCTAACCTC
>CADBUA010000181.1 GCA_902797665.1 uncultured Lachnospiraceae bacterium
GCTCTCGTATATTCCAACGTTCCTTGCTTTTCCCTCGCGATGCCGCATCGCATCAGCTGTAAATGGCTGCCGATTCAGAGCTGATCCCCGTGGAGGGAGCGCTGCGGGGCGTTAGACACGCCTCGGGTATAAAGTCCCGCCTTTCAGAACTTTCGGCCGCCTCCGCCTGCTGTGTATCCTCCGCTTGTGTGGTGGACGGTGGTCGTATGGGAGCCTCCGCCCCCTCCGCCTCCGCCCCTCGACGGATTATCGCGCGGAATATGCCGCTGGGTCACACGGCGATTGACCAGATCGTCCTGCTTCCGGATCAGATTCAGGGACACATTGTCCTTTTCCGAGTAGTCGTTTTTGTCCTTTCCCTTCATGCCGTAGCTCATAAGGGTCGGGACAAACAGGGCCAGGAAAGCCAACACCCCCGAGAAAAAAGCTGTCGCCAGCTTGAAAGGGGTGATGGTCTTCGGTGCTTTATAGTAGGTGTAGGTTCCGGTATCCTCATCATAGATTCTGGTCCCGTCCGCAATCCCCCTGAGATAGAACTTCTCGGTATCTGAGAGCATCTCCGAAAAGACACCGTAAAAGTCCCCGCTGGAGGCCTCGTCATAGGCATCATCAAGCAGGCTGTCAAGACGGTCGTCGGTCAGGTAGTACTGCAGGTTCCCGTAAGTCGCCACATAAAACTCCCGGTTGTCCATGTCGATGAGGTAGCATCCACCGTGTGCCTTCCCGGGCTCATTCTCAGTCAGGGACTCAAAATAGTTTTCGGCGTAGACCTGGCTGGATTCCCCTTCCGCATCTTCCGTCGTGACCAGGCGGATCTCAAAGCCCGTCTTTTCTGACAGTTCCCCAGCCTTCTCCAACAGCTCCTCCTGCTCATAGGAGTACAAAAGCTCCGCCTCATCCTCAAGGCTGGCAAGGTCTGTCTGTTCCGAATAGATAATCTCTGCGAAACAAGTCCCCGAAAAGAGGAAGAGAGATGCCAGAAGGGATGACAGGATCCCGGCAAAAAGAAGAGTCTTCCTCTTTCCCCGTGTCTTTCTCACAAATACGCTCCTCTCTGTGCCCAGAGGCAGAATCGCCTGACGTTTCAAAGGCTGCAAAGCCCATTTCCGTCTCATACCTTGCCTCCGCCTAAAAGAACATGTACAGAATCCCCAGCACCAGGGCAAAAACCACTGAGCCGAGGAGCGCTGAGGCGCCCAGAAGTTTTCCGAAGGACACCGGCAGAACGCCGTGCGTCTCCCCGGTCTGCCCATTCATGGCGAAGTAGTATTTCTTCCCGGATAAGGCTCCGTAGGTCAGAACCCAGACCGGCAGAAGGAGATAGCTCCAGTGCTCTGAAATCGGCTGGAAGTCCCCGTGTCTGACCTGCACTGAACTATAGCGGGACACAGTTTTGCGGAAGGCGGCAGAAGCCAGAGACCGGGCCTTCTCCTCCATCTCCGGGGAGATTTCTCTGGACTCCAGACTCCGACGCTCCGCGGCAAATCCCATCAGGTTCCCCATGTGAAAAGGTTCCAGATTCTCAAGACGGTAGGGCATCACAGAGTCAATGAGCTCCCGCTGGCTCTCCTTCAGCGCATTCCTCATGAGCTTTTTTACCTTAACGCTGCCTCCCCGCTCAAAGTGGAAGATCGAGGTTTCGGTGAACTCGATGTCTCCAGACATCCAGACCCGGACTTTGTTCCCGGTCCCCTCCATCTCCCCCTGGATCTCGTAGTCCACGGTCCAGAAGGGATAATAAATCCCGGAAAGCTTCTCGATCTGATCCCTGTTGAAGAAGGCATGGGGCACAAACTTCTTGTGGCGCACATAGGAGAGAAACTGCTCCACCGCCTTCTTTCTGTCGATCTGGAAGGGGATGATGCTGTCCGGCAGATAGTCTCCGGATACCCGTCCCTCCAGCACCACAGGGCTATGACAGTAGTAACAGAAGGTAGCTGCCGTCGTCTCACTCGTCACGACCTCCGCTCCGCAGCTCGGACAACGGTAGATCACAGCCTGCTCCCCGGATGCCCGGCTTTCCTCTGTGCTGCCCGGCATCCCCTCCGGATTCAGATCAGGAGCCTGCTCCTCTGAGGCAGAAGACGGGCTCAGGGCGTCCAGCTCCTTTTCCGTGAAGACCGACTGGCAGTAGGGGCACCGATAGTGCTGGCTCTCCGGGTCAAAGCCCAGAGGTCCCCCGCAATTTGGACACTTGTAGCTGATCGCTGCCATAATGCGAATGCCTCCTTTCAGCTGAAACTGCCCTCAGAGCTGAAAAACGGCCAAAGCAAAAAGCCTTTGGCCGTGTATCCGCTCAATCAGGATCCTTACTCCGGTTTTCTGGTCCCACACTCCGTGCAGAACTTCCCGGAATTCAGTGCCCCACACTCCGGGCAGAACCACTCACCCGGCTGCTTCATCCTGCGGCTTGTCCCTGCCCCCTGCTGCGGCGTCTGCCCGTACTGGGCATCTGTCTGCTGCGGCGCCTGCCTATACTGGTCCTGCCCGTACTGCCCTTGCCCGTACTGAGCATTCATCTGCATCTGGGCAAAGTTGGTCTGACTGGCCTGTGCGCCGAAGCCACCTGCGCTCTGCATGCCAAGTCCGATGCCCATGTAGCCGGCAGCTGCGCCGTTCGCGTTGGAGCCCGCGTTCTGAAGGCCCTGCGCGATAGCACTCTGCACATAGCCCTCACGGATGGTCGGATCACCCATCATAGCGCCCTGATTCCGCATGTTGATCAGCTTCTGGGACTGCTCATCGTAGGAAATGCTGGCAATTCCAACGCTGACAACTTCCATCCCGCGGATCTGCGTCCAGCTCTCGTCCAGGACATCTGACATATACTTGGACAGCTTGGTGCTCCGGGCGGTGACAAAGGAGATCCGCTCCCCGTCCATGCTCATCTGGTTGATGGCTGCCTGGAAGGCCTCCAGGAACTCGCTCAGATACTGCTCATTGATGTCACCGATGTCGACATGCTTGGCGTTTCTCGGAATGCTGTTCTGGTAGAACAGGATCGGGTTATTGATCTTGATCGAGTAAGTCCCGAAAGCCCGAAGGAAGAGCTCGCAGTTATAGAAGTTGTCAAAGTAGTTGACCGCGTTCCTGGTCCCGAACTTGATCCCCTTGATCTCCTGCAGGTTGATGTAGTAGACGCGCTGTTCCTTGGGGGAGCCGCCGCCGAACTTGAAGCGCTCCCATGCGTCCAGGAGGCTCTCCTTGAATTCTCCCGAGAACATCGAAGGCGAAGAGGAGTTGTCTACGATAAAGTAGCCCGGCTCCGCCGTGTAGTCGACGATCTTGCCCCCATCCGTCAGGATCATGAACTGATTGTCATAGACATGGATCGCAGACCCATTGGAAATGATCTCCCCTTTGTCGGAGAAGGTCTGCTTGTGCTTCATTCTGCCCACCGTGAACACGGTGTGTTCCCCCATATCATAGGGCTCCACTGCGTCCAGAAACTGGTCCTTCAGCGCCCCTGTAAGGCTGCCAACTGCCGCGCGAATCAATCCCATAACTGCCTCCTCTCTTTCCTTGAGTCAGATCTTTTCCTATCTCAGGAAAGCCCATCTCCGAATTCCCGGTTTTCTCTATTGTTTTTGAACTGTATGACCTCGCCCGGCGCAAAGTGCGCAAAGCGGACTGGACAGTTACTCTCTTTTTACATGACGTATTTCCGTCTCAGCTCCAAGAGCTTACTCCGCCTGCGCCTTGCGGTCCGGCCTTCCCAGGCTGTCCCACTTCAGGTAGGCGTTGATGAAGGGATCCAGATCCCCATCCATCACGCCCTGCACATTCCCTGTCTCATAGCCGCTGCGCAGGTCCTTGACCATGGTGTAGGGCTGGAAGACGTAGGAGCGGATCTGAGATCCCCAGCCGATGTCCTTGACCTCGCCCCGGATCCCATCCGCCTTCTCCTTGTTCTCCTGCACCTTCAGCATGTACAGCCTTGCCTTCAGCATCTGCATGGCCTTGTCCTTGTTCTGGAACTGGGACCGCTCATTCTGGCAGGTGACCACAATTCCGGTCGGAAAGTGGGTGATGCGGATGGCTGAGGACGTCTTGTTGATGTGCTGTCCACCGGCACCGGAAGATCGATAGGTGTCGATACGGATATCCTCATCCCGAACCTCCACATCGATGTCCTCCTCGATGTCCGGCATCACGTCGCAGGACACAAAGGAAGTCTGCCGTTTGCCGGCCGCGTTGAAGGGGGAGATCCGAACCAGGCGGTGGATACCCATCTCCGAGCGGAGATATCCGTAGGCGTTGTCCCCATTGACTTCGAAGGTGATTGACTTGATCCCGGCCTCATCACCGTCCAAAGAGTCCAGCACCTCCAGGGAGAATCCTTTCTTGTCTACCCAGCGCGAGTACATGCGGTAAAGCATGCTGCACCAGTCGCAGGACTCCGTGCCGCCCGCCCCGGAGTGCAGGGTCACAATGGCGTTGTTGGCATCATAGGGCCCCGAGAGCAGGGTGCTGATCCGGATCTCGTCGAACGCTTCCTCGAAAAGCTGGACTGACTCCCGGATCTCCGGCAGCAGGGACTCATCCTCCTCCTCATTTGCCATGTCGATCAGGAGCAGCGTCTCCTCATACTGATTCTGGAGCTTCCTGAAGCCCTCGATCTCATTCTGGAGGGATCCCAGCTCCTTCTGCGTCTTCTGGGCCTTCTCCGGATTCTCCCAGAATGTGGGCTCCGCCATCGTCAGATGAAGCTCCTCGATCCTCCGCTCCTTGTTCTCGAGATCGAGGGAACCCTTCATCTCACGGAGCGGCTCCTCATAGGTCTTCAGTTCGTTTTTGAGATCATCCAGTTCGACCACAATTCCTCCTTGCAAAGTCCCTCCCCCTCCGGGGAGGGACCATCCTCTCTCTGATATCGATTTATACCGGGAAGCTGCCGGATTGGCCAGATACGTGCCCCATTTCACGCTCGCAGACAGAAAGCCCGGTGCGCATGCCCGATCCCCGGCAGTTCTTCTCTGTCCTTTTCTTATGCCGACCGTTTTTTATGCAGA
>CADBUA010000182.1 GCA_902797665.1 uncultured Lachnospiraceae bacterium
AGGAGGGGATGATCTGATATTTTCAGCTTTCAGGGAGTCTGGTCTTGAATAAATATTAGAGGTGCGCTATAGTAGCACCGGCCGGTTTCCGGGGGATTTCCACCCTCTCCGGCCCTTTCACAGAAAGCAGCAGAGCCTTCCTGCGCGTTCAGGTTGCTCTCTCTGCTTTTGGCTTTGACAGGTTGAAGGAGATTGAAAATGGCGAAGGAAAAGGTAATTCTGGCATATTCCGGGGGGCTCGACACCACGGCCATGATTCCGTGGCTGAAGGAAAACTTTGACTATGACGTTGTATGCTGCTGCGTGGACGTCGGCCAGGGTGAGGAGCTGGATGGTCTTGAGGAGAGAGCGCTGTCCTCAGGCGCTTCGAAGCTTTATATTGAAGACATCGTCGACGAGTTCTGTGATGACTTTGTAATGCCTGTTGTAAAGGCCGGGGCCGTCTACGAACACAGCTATCTGCTCGGCACTTCCATGGCGCGGCCGGTGATCGCCAAAAAGCTGGTGGAGATCGCCCGCAAGGAAGAAGCGGTGGCGATCTGCCATGGTGCCACCGGCAAGGGCAACGACCAGATCCGTTTTGAGCTCGGCATCAAGGCCCTGGCTCCGGACATCAAGGTCATCGCTCCCTGGCGCATGACCGATGTATGGACCATGCAGTCCCGCGAGGATGAGATCGAATACTGCAAGAAGCACGGCATCCACCTCCCCTTCTCCATGGGCAAAGGCTATTCCAGAGACCGCAACCTCTGGCACATCAGCCATGAGGGGCTGGAGCTGGAGGACCCGGCGCTTGCGCCGAACTACGACAGCCTGCTCGTCCTGTCCGTAACCCCGGAGAAGGCTCCGGATCAGGTGACGGATCTCAGCATCACTTTCGAGAAAGGCGTCCCCAGGAGCCTGAACGGGGAAATCATGAAGGTTTCCGACATCATCCGGAAACTGAATGTCATCGGCGGTGAGAATGGCATCGGGATCATCGACATCGTCGAAAACCGTGTTGTCGGCATGAAGAGCCGCGGTGTCTATGAGACCCCCGGCGGGACCATCCTCATGGCCGCCCATGATCAGCTCGAGGAGCTCTGCCTCGACCGCGAGACCATGGAAATGAAGAAGAGACTGGCCAGCCAGATGGCGCAGACCGTCTATGAGGGCAAGTGGTTCACCCCGCTCCGCGAGGCCATCCAGGCCTTTGTCGAGTCCACCCAGCAGTATGTGAGCGGCGAAGTGAAGCTGAGGCTGTATAAGGGCAACATCATCCACAACGGGACCACATCCCCCTACAGCCTTTACAACGAGTCCCTGGCCTCCTTCACCACCGGTGATCTCTATGACCACCATGATGCTGACGGCTTCATCACCCTCTTCGGCCTTCCGCTGAAGGTCCGCGCCCTGAAAATGCAGGAAGCCAGGACCAACAGCTTTAACAGCAGGATCCAGGGCATGGTCTCTGAGATGCAGCAGAAAAAGGAGAGCGGAAAGTAATCCACTCGTCCTGAGAGCCGCGATGCCCCAAGCGCGGGCAGCTTCGCGTGGGGCTTTTCGCATCTCTCATCCTGTGCCGGCATCTTTCAGCTTTTGCCAGAAACCTGACTTCCAGGCAGGAAATTCATGCTATCCCGCGAGGCATGGAAATTTTCATCGAACTTGGCGCGAGCGGGCATATACCGCTGAAACAGCTGGCAAATCCGAATGCTTGCCGCTATAAAAAACGCTATAAAAAAGGGTCCCCCCGAAATACCGGGAGGACCCTTTTTCATAGCATGAAACACAGATCCCTCTGCCTGCGCCTTCCTGTCAGAGATCATGCAAAGAGCCGCATGCTCTCTGCCCCTGCATGGCCAGAAGGCATAGCCGCCCTGACAGCGCCTGAAGATCAGTCAGCGGACAGCGAACTCACGTAGTCGCTGATCGGCGTGAAGTCAAGCACATAGCCATCGGTCTCCGTCTCTGTCCCATTCGTCGTGGTCACCGCATTGTAGGTAGAGAAGCCGATCCAGACCACAATGGCGGCCCCGATCAGAGAGACAGCCAGTTTCGTCAAAAACCATTCTCTCTTTTCCTTCGCCATGATCTTCTTGCGGTTCCTTTTTTCTTCCTTATGGCGGTCAACTTTTTCCTGACTCATATTGAATCTCCTTCTCCTTCATATGCCGGCCTCTTCTCAACCGGCACCCGCTCCCGCGCCCCAAGAGGGCGGACCCTGAAAACCCGAAGTCCGGTCTATTTGTATGACTCCAGTCCAATCGCTTCGCCCGACAGCTACGTCTCTTTGGACGATTCCGGGAAGCATCAGGATTTGCCAGGCACTTCAGCGGTATTTGCCCGCTCGCACCCCTTTTTCGCAGATTCTCACGCTCACGGGTATATCGTCATGGATCCATCTCTGCCTGTTTCCGGCGCAACACTCCACAGTATACACCCCAGAGCATAAATTTCAAGCCAAAACTCAGAGCCCTTTGACCCTTTTCCCGCGAAAGTCCTCGATGCCGCCGATACTCTCGACATTCCTGTAGTCGAGTTTCCGAAGCTGCCGCACCGCGGAGCGGGCTCTCGAACCGCTGAGGCAGTAGACAAAAATCGGAGTCTCCTTTCTGGCGACAAGTGAACCGATCTTTTTGATCTCCGAGACAGGAAGACTCCTGGCCCCAGGGATGCGTCCGTCCTTAAACTCAGTGCGGTCCCTGACGTCCAGAAGAACGGCGCCCGGGGTCCCCCGAAACTTCTTCAGGCCCTCATTGATATCCGGCTTTCTGATCAGATCAAGCAGTCCCATTGTGCTTTTCCTCCATATTTCTCACAGAGCAGCCGCAAGACGCAGGCCTTCCCAGCTTCCTGACTTCCGAAAAGACTCTGAAAGCGGCATCTTCCGGTGCTTTCACACTTACCTGTTCCTGTAAAGGCAGCGTCATCTGTCCCGGGACGCATCCTGCCTTCTGCCCACTCACGCCAGATTCCCGGGCAGGTTTACATTCTCAAGGTAAGCTGTCCAGTCGAAAGCGCCCAGGAGGTACAGGGCCGGGCGCAGGCTCCTGCGCCCGCATTGAAAATGCGCCCGGCCTTTGCTTATGAGCTGTCATATCACAACAATGATGCCGCCGTCTCCCGCGTACATGGAGGTGCAGCCTCTGCCATTCAGCAGAATATATTTTTGTGCGGGCAGGCGCTCCTTGAGCGCGTCAATCACCATCTTTCCCCGCTCCGGGCAGTTGACATGGGAGACCGCAATTTCCTTCTTTTCCGTGTGCCCTGCGGATTCAGCCGCCAGCTCCACCATCCGGACCAGAGCCCGGTTGATGCCTCTGGCCTGGGCTGCCTGCTGGATCTCTCCCTCCGGAGTGGAGGAGCAGACCGGTTTGATCTTCAGGACGTTGGCGATCGCCGCCTTGAAGTTGGAAAGCCTGCCATTCTTCCGGAGCGTTTCCAAAGACTCCAGAACAAACCATGTGACCTGGCTGTCGATGTAAGCTTCCACCTGCTCAATCAGTTCCTCAAAAGGCACTCCGTTCTCCTCCAGCTCCGCGATCTTCCGCGCGATCAGGGTCTCCCCGATGGAGGCGGACCGGGAATTGAAGACGTAGATCTTCTTGTCTGGATACTTCTCCTGGCAGAGCTTCCTGCCGAGCTCCGCACTGTTGTAGGAGCCGGACAGCGCCGCGGACAGCGTGACCGCGTAGATATGGTCAGCATCCCGCTCAAAAGCCTTCTGATAATACTCCGGCGAGGGACATGCGGACCTCGGAACAGATGGGCTCTCCCTGACTGCCTTGAGAAATGCCTGCTGATCAAAGGATTCATCGTCCACAAAGTGTGCCTGATCCACATCGATCGAAAGCGGCGCCGTGATGAAATGCCCGCTCTGTTTCATTCCCTCGGTCAATTCCCCGCAGCTGTCCACCACCACCAGATAACGCATAAAAACCTCCTGGCTTCAATGTAGTTTTTAATACTATATCCCGCGCACACTATACCATAGAACCGTTCTCTTGAAAAGGAATGTTTCCCTGCTTATAATGAAAGCCGTTCCATTCCTGAGATTACAATTCCGCAAGTGTAAATCCGGGTAACTGAAAAGTCCGCTTTGGTCGCTTGTCGCCAATCGATATCATACAGTTCAAAAGCAAAGAGCGGGAGAATGTTCCCGCGCGTGGCAAAGGAGCCTTCGTGCTAGCATTTCAGATCAAGGACACCAGAGATTTCATGAAAAAACTGCTGACCGGGGATACCTTCGACGCCTTCGTGCTGTCTGAGGGCCAGGTTACCACCTTCACGACCTTCCGCGTCGATGGCAGCTGGCATCCCGCTTATTTCGAGGATGACCCCCTGAAGAAGGAAAAGATTGCCGAGGCGGGAGCCGGGGAAACCTCCAGGCTGACCTGGAGCCTGCTGCGCCCTCACATCTTCAATCTGATCCGCGGCAAACACACCCCTTCCAGCTTTAAATTTGTCCTGAAGCTCTCTCAGAAAGAGCTGGAGCATCTCCTGGAGGAATCAGGACAGACCTCCATGAAGGAGCAGGTCTCCGGGCTCTTTCTCAACATCAGCTACAACAATGGAGCAGTCACCTGCATCAGCGGAACTTCCGTCAATGTCTTCCCCTATGACAAATCTTTGGACCGCCTTTGGGACAGTTATCTGGAGCGTTTTCTTGCCAAAGGGCAGATGGGATATGAGCTTATGGCGTAGGCGATATCCCGCTTGACGCTCTGTCAGCGTCCAGAATCTCCCGCCAGGTCTGTATTCCTGGATTCTCCTGTATTCAAAAGCTCATCGCTTTCCCCTTGAGCTCTCCTGGAGCGGCAATGCCGCTCCTTCTCTTTTTCTCTTCCTGCCTCTTCATCTTTATCTTCATCTCTACCGATCCCTCCAGAAAGAGATCTGTTTCGCCTCACAAAAGCTTCGTGATCCGCTGCATGCTCTTTCCATGCGCATCCATATCCAAAGAAAGCTTTTGCTTATGATTTCGTGTATATGTCTATATATATCCATATGCTTATGCTTCTGCTTACATGGCCATATGCCAGCATATTTGTATGTGCACATTTACTAGGTTCATATTTTCATGTCTAAATATGTATGTTTATTCTTGATTTTTGCATTAATATTCAAATATTCGACTTTAATCTGCATCTCTTTGCACATTTCTGAATCCTATGCGCAGAGACGCGTATCTGTCATCTCACATTCTGCCGTGGTATCTTCCTGGTCTTCCTGAAAGGGACAAAAGGCCCGATCGGGTAGCCGTCTGATTCTCATGACGGCGCGATCTTCAAAAGAAAAAGGGGGATACAGGCATCCAAACGAAATGCCTGCATCCCCTTTGATTTCGGGAAGCTGCAGGATCTGCCTGCCCTTCCCGCTATTGCCCGCTGGCGCTTCTCTCTGAGAAACCCACGCTTGCTGTCTCTCTCCGATCCCCTGCGGAGAGCGATTTCTTTTCTTCTATTCCTGTTCTCTTCTTTTCTTCTTTCGTCTTTCTCCGATCACTTTGCCAGAAGCAGCATGATCTCGTTGGAGCGCTCGATAAACCTGGCCATCTCTTCCGCTGTCAGCTGCTTGTTGGCCAGAGAAGCCAGATCATAGAGCTGTTTCGCGAAGAGCTCGGTGTTCTCAGCCTCCTTGTTGTCCAGCAGGAAACGAACCAGCTTGTTGTTGCCGTTCAGGGTCAGGATCTCTTCGGGCGCAAACATGGACATATCCATCCCATTCCCGCTGTACATCCGCATCATATCCTGCATGCGGCGGCCTTCCTCCGGCAGTGTCAGCATCGAGGAAATCTTCTCATCCTTCAGGTTTTCCACCTTCACGGTCAGACGGTCCTTGCCCAGTGCCTTCTTGAAGATCTCAGAGAGAGCGTCGGTCTCCTCCTTGAGCTTGTTCTCATCGCCTTCCTCCTTCATAGAGCCGGTGATATCGGCATCAATCCGCTCAAACTTCACAGAAGGATCTCCCTGCTCTACATGGCTGATAAAGGCGGAGTCGAGCTGCTTCATCAGCTTCACCGCATCGAGGCCGCTCTCCTTGAACATGCGGATGTACTGGCCCTGCTGCACTTCATCGGTGATGTAGTAGATGGTGGTTTTCTCCTCTTCCTTGGGCTCCGTGGAATCCGTGTCTCCCGCCTTCTCTGCCTCAGCCTTCAGATCATCCGGGTTCTCGGTGAAATCCACCGTCTCATCCGCCTCCGGCTTTTCGCCCTCGGAAGCGGAAGTTCCCTCCCCCTCAACGGTCTCTTCGCTCTTGTCTGCACCCTTCCCGATGTGCTCCAGGTACTCCTTCAGGGTAAAGAACTTCCCGTCGATGTTCTCATAGAGCATATAGTCCTTCAGGCGCTCATTAAACTTGCTGTCCCTGAGGCATCCATACTTGATGAAGATGCTGATGTCATTCCAGTACTTCTCGTAGGTCTCCCGATCGGTTTTGCACATGCCGGTCAGCTTGTCCGCGATCTTCTTGGCGATGTAGTCCGAAACCTTCTTGACGAAGCCATCATTCTGAAGCGCCGAGCGGGACACGTTCAGCGGGAAATCCGGGCAGTCGATGACGCCGCGCAGCATCAGCATGAACTCCGGAATCACTTCCTTGATATTGTCCGCGACAAAGACCTGGTTGTTGTACAGCTTGATCACGCCCTCATAGTTCTCATACTCCAGGTTGAGCTTCGGGAAGTAGAGAATCCCCTTAAGGTTAAAAGGATAATCCATGTTCAGGTGAATCCAGAAGAGCGGATCGCGGTAATCATTGAAGACTTTGCGGTAGAAGTCCTTGTACTCCTCATCCGTGCAGTCATTCGGATGCTTCCCCCACAGCGGCTTCGTATCATTCAGGGGGACCGGGCGTCTGTTGATCTTCACCATATCGCGGGCCGGCGTGACCTCAACGGTCTTCTTCCCGCCTTCCCCATCATCCTCCTCGCGCGTCACCGCGTCGTGGTGGACATGGTCCACGATGACATCGTCTTCCTTGAGGTCTTCTTCCTTGACTTCCTCATACTCCTGGGCTGCTCCCTCCTTGGAGAGGAAGATCTCCACCGGCATGAAAGAGCAGTAGCGCTCCAGGACTTCGCGCATCCGGTATTCATTGGAGAACTCAACGCAGTCTTCATTCAGATGCAGGGTGATGCAGGTCCCGATCTCATTCCAGGTCCCCTCCCCGATCTCATAGGTGGCGCTGCCGTCGCACTCCCAGTGAACAGGCTGCGCGTCCTTCTGCCAGCTCAGGCTGTCGATCTCCACCTTGTCGGAGACCATGAACACAGAGTAAAAGCCCAGACCGAAATGTCCGATGATATCGTCTTTGTTGGCCTTGTCCTTGTACTTCTCAAAGAAAGCGCTGGCTCCGGAGAAAGCAATCTGCGTGATATACTCCTCCACCTCGCTCTCCGTCATGCCAAGACCCGTATCAATAAACTTCGCGATTTTCTGATCCGGATCCACAATCACGCGGATGGAATCCTTGTGCTTGTCCGGATACTGGTACTCGCCCATGATCTCAAGCTTATGCAGCTTGGAGATGGCGTCGCAGCCGTTGGAGACCAGTTCACGTGCAAAGATATCGTGGTCGCTGTAGAGCCACTTCTTGATGATCGGCAGCATGTTTTCGCTGTTAATCGAAAGATTTCCCGTTCTTGTTTCCATATCTGATCGCTCCTTTTTCATTCAAGCCCAGTCGAGGTCCTCTTTCTGGAAGAGACTTCCAGAGCTTTCTATGGAATCCGCCAGATCCGCTGAACCCGCCTGATCTGGAAAACGCTCCAGCTTTTCTTTCAGACATTTCTTTCAGTCATTTCTTCCAGTCATTTCTTTTTCAACTATTTTTCTATCTTTTTTCATCTCCTGATGGGCTTTTATCCTTCAAAAACCAGTTCAAAACCTCCACTGGATTCTGTACAGGGAAGATTCTAAGTCTGCCCTTCGGAAAAGTCAAGGAAAATTTAGCACTCTTTTTTGGTGAGTGCTGATAAATGTCTGTTCTTTTTGGTCCGCTGCCTCTCCTCAAATCCCAGGGCAGACTCTTTCCTTCTGAGCTTTCCTGCGCAGCTGTCCCCCTCAGGGGCCTCACGGAGCCATGAAAGCGCTGCCCCGCAAGCCCTCTTCCCCTCAGCCTCCCTCATTGGCTAAGGTTTCCGGAAGGATCTCATGATCTCTGAACCAGTCGAGGTGAGCCCTGCATCCGGGCTGTTTTCCACTTCCGATCGCTTCCACATCTTCAAAAGACCCCGCGCCCGTTCCCGCATCCGTATCTGAAACAGTGGAACTGTATTCGCAAAAAAAGAGCTGCAGCAGCAGCTCTTTTCTGAAGTCCAGTATTTCCTTCCCGCCGGCGGGAAGATTTCCGGGAAGGACGGGCTTTTCCGTATCCTCTGATCGATGCTCTCAGAAAGCAAAGGCCGGGGACTGTCCTTCAGGAGTCCAGGGCCCCTCAGTCTTCTTCATCCTCCCCATCTTCCCCAGGTTCCTC
>CADBUA010000183.1 GCA_902797665.1 uncultured Lachnospiraceae bacterium
ATATCAACCGCCACACCTACCTGATGGAGCTGGAGTTTAAAGACGGGAAGCCC
This sequence comes from uncultured Lachnospiraceae bacterium, assembly GCA_902797665.1. Classification (GTDB taxonomy): domain Bacteria; phylum Bacillota; class Clostridia; order Lachnospirales; family Lachnospiraceae; genus Porcincola. Next base: position 54 of record CADBUA010000183.1, read on the forward strand.
ATTTTCCGCTATGAGAATAACCGCCTGAACTGACACAGAAAAAAGCTCTGACAGGATTGATCGTGAGATCTGCTTTTGGAAGCCCACATCCTGTTCTGGCAGGACTGGGTGATTTCCCGGGTTCGAAGGAAAGAAGCAAATCAGGCAAAACAGGGTAGAAGCGACCAGATATCAGAAAACATGCATTTGATCAGGACATATATAGGCATAAAAGGTTTAGGCGATTGCTTAAACCTTTTAATTTTTTGTTTTATAAAGTGTATACATGTGATAAATCATAATGAGAATGTACTCGATCTGAGTGGATATAATCTGACTGCTACAATTGTATGTGGAAATCCTGAAGAAATTCACACTTACTTTGGGATAAAACCTGAACAAAAATGACAGGAATTAGTATATATAAATGCATTAAATTCCATCATAATTTCGAATAAAATAGCTGCTATAACCAACGTATCACGAAATGCTCATGTCTCTTCTAAAGAAGTTTGTGCTGCTCTTTCTGTTGTGCTAAACTATCACTTATTTGGCTGCCCTGGACCTGTGGTCCGTATGCGGCATAGAGAAATGTGCGCTTCGTGCTCCGATCAGAATACAGGATCTGGATACTGCCTGCGTTCTTCTTTGGGAATTAATGCATGACAAAAGGATGATTATGAAGTGGAATTATGAGTCTTATATACTGACGAGCATTGTATTCATCATCTGCGTGCTTATCATCATGCGAAATTATAACCGGAATATAGGAAATGAGATTCAGATCCGATATTTTCGCAGAATGCTGATCGGATATCTTCTTTATGCGCTCTGTGACCTTTTCTGGGCGATGGGAGAATATGGGCTGATTCCGTTTGGAAGGCTTGCCAACCAGATCGATGCGGTGTTGCTTCTGATTTCGATTCTCGCGGCTCCTTTCTTCTGGTTTCTGTATGTGGCGGATTGCTGCGGCCTGGCCTTTGTCCAGAATCGAAAGCAAATCGCTCTGTTTGCGCTCCCCGGAGCTTTGATTGCTGCCATGGATACGCTGTCAGCCTGGACAGGGTGGTCCTTCTGGATTTCAGAGGAGAATCGGTATATGACAGGTCCGCTGTACGCAATTCATGTGTGTGGATCCTTCATCTACCTGATCCTGGCCGCAGTGATTTCCATCCGGCAGATGCAGCATGTCAGGTCAGCAAAAGAGAGAAAAAAGCTTTTCATGTACGCGTCTTTTTTGCCTTTTTTTCTTCTGGCAACGATCCTGGATGGCATTTTTTCGGAACAGCCGATTACCCTTGCAGGTCTCTTTATCTCACTGCTCCTTTTGACCGTGAACTTTCAGGATATGAGGATCAGCACTGATGCGCTGACAGGCCTGAACAACCGCGGGCGGATGGATGAATATCTCTTCGATGTGATCAGGAATGCGAACGAGAGCCGGCCGGTTACGCTTTTTCTTTTAGATGTGGATCACTTCAAGCGGATCAATGATCAATATGGCCATATCTCAGGGGATCTGGCACTCAGAATCATCGGGAGAGCAATCGCTGCGGTTGCCAGGGAATACATGTGCTTTGCCGCCAGGTTTGGAGGAGATGAATTCGTCCTGGTTGTAGAAGACGCGGGGAACGTGAATCCGAAAGAACTGTGCGCTTCGATTCAAAGATCAGTTGATCAATTTGTGGAAGAGACAGAAGAGCTGCCATTTTCTATCAAGGTTTCAGTTGGATATGCCTCCACGACCGACAAAACGGAGAGTGAGGAGTCCCTGCTTTATAGAGCGGACACGATGCTTTATCAGGAGAAGAATAAAAAGTTCCAGCCAAGAAAATCAAATTGGAAGAAGATACAGACGTATTAGAAAGAGATTTAAAATATGAATAATTATCATTAATATAGATCACATATAACACTCGTCGATAAAGACTCGCACGGCGGGTTTGCGCTGTGCGAATACGCGCTACGCCGCCGGGTCATTTGGGCGGCCATAGGAATCGCAGGCCCAGGCAGATTCCCCAGTTATTGCACCTTGGGGTGCTGCGCCGCAGGCAGCTCCGTTGGGGTATCCAACGAGCTTCTCCCTTTCTTTATCAGTGAGCCGCATCTATCAGAGAGGGCGAAGCTGCCAGAGCTGCTTCATCTGCCCGCGAGCGTGAGAACCTGCGAAAACACAGGCGCGAGCGGATAGATCCACCCACGCATCTGGCAGGCGAATGCCTCCCGGAATAAAAATTTCTGGAAGAGGATCTGCACGCACGCCTCGTCCGAAATCTGACAGTTTCCTTCAAAGCCATTCATATCTTCTTTCGCTCAGTCATCCTGAACGCCTCTTCTTTCATAGCTCATACAGATTTCCGGAACCATCAAATCTCATAGCTGTCCTGCCGCAGGCGTCTGAAAGTGAAGAGGACTGTCGCAGGTTCGGATCGTCCTGTCTTCGCATGAAATGTGCGCTCATCCTTTACTCGTATCCTGTATTCCCACGTATTGCATAGTAAGTGCGAAAAACTGGTGTATTACATCAAGGCCAGAATAGAATGGCTGTGTTTAGCTGCATGAATTGAGGAGTTGATCTGAAGAGACACCCGGGCACAAGGCCGATCGAAGCGGAGAGCTATACAGAAGTACTGGGAGAGGCGGCGTCAGGTCTGCAGAACATCCCTGAAAGAACTGGATAAATCCATCCTGGTCTGCGCGAACACTGTATTTAAAAAATAAGACTTTATGTTATTAAAAAATGAAACTATAAAGATGAAATCATGTAATTCTATTAATGTATGATAGGGGATGAGTAGTCAAAAAAACCATGAACAGTATAACGGTTGAGAACACTTTATCTGCCCATGGGAACTGTGAGGCCATGACCATATTACATATACCGTTTCCTAATATAAGGCTTGTCAACAAAGAGGAACTCGACGGGATCGCCAGGAATCTGCGAGAACTGCTTGTCGATCTGCGCGATAAGTATTCGTAGGATGAGTATGACTATGCCGTTTCTGACTATGAGGAGAAGAGTTTTTTGCCCTTCTGCCCATGCTGTGTGGTGTCCGGAGCCCGAAAGAAAATGATGCTCCGTTTTCACTCATGGAGATTGCTCAAAAGGAGGACTGATTCAGGGACAAAGACCTGTGTTGTTATCAGTGTGAGATCCACGGCAGCATGGCTGTACATACTACAGAAATGGATGCTGGAGCAGATCACGATGGCCGCCGACTACGGTCTGGAGCTACGGGACGGCATTGAGGGAAGGAACAAAGACAGCGAGGATTCTCCAGAAGTCAGCATCAACGCCATCCAGGCGATGCCTGAGAAAGCCTGCCTCCTCGACAAGGCTGGCCTCTACAATTCCATCAGCTGGAAGCTGGAGCTTCCCGGCATCGACGGCGATTTCCAGACCGCCTTCTGGAAGGACGGGCATGTAGAATCCGGCACGACCAGACGCATTATCGACTGCCTGAGCCGCTGACACGGCGCGGCAGGCGGCCACAGAGGGGCTTAACGGCCTCTCTTTGGTCATTCTCCCTTCATGAAACGGGCGCATCACAGCGGCTTATAGCGGCTTCCTGCCCTGTTGTCCTGTTGAATTGACAGCGATACGCTTCCGAGTATGCAGATGGGCACATGCAGCGCCAGCGCGGATTCGGTGGGCGGGAAATATGATGTAACTTCTGAGATTGTCCAAAAGACAGGCTCAGAGCGGATAGCGGGAACCATTCGGATCTGCCGTATCGCGCCAGTTTTTCACAAATGCTCACGCTCGCGGGTATGACAGTCCTGACTTGTGTCAGGGGCTCTGGAGAGACTTTTGATGGGCCCACAATTTATGATAGAATAACAACTACCGTTATTCTATCAAGATATTTGAATGAGCTTGTGAAAACGTACTGGTTGAGAAGGATAAAGGAAGTAGTAAATACAGGAACATAGACGTAAAGAAAGACTGGACACATTCGTCCACCTGACATGGTAATCTCTGCATGATTCATCTGGAGCTTCAATGCACGCTGGGCAGCGGAGATGGGAAAGCATATGTGGGAGCTGGGAGAGAGAAAGCGGGTCTCTGCCGGGAGAACCTTTTTTGCCCTGTTCTTTCAGAGCCTGGCGGGAGACTGTCTCAGAGGATGACCCTCGTATGAAGTGCTCTTTCGCTCTTTCCTGCTAACGGGTGTATGTCGAGACGATTGGCAACATCTACGTGTCGATCGTAAAGAAGCAGACTGTGAAGCAGGATGGAAGAATCGAAGAACCGAAGCGATGAAGCTGCTGCTCGCTTCCAGGGGAGCCTGGCAGCAATGCCTTTACAGGGACTCACAAGCATGAAGTGGTGGATTGTGGATCGAGTGAAAATCATATATAATTGAATATATTTTAATCGTAGTAGATACAGATTCTTAAACGTGAGAAAAGCGAACTAATACTATAATGTATCAACGAAAATAAACCCCAAAATATAAAGCCTTGATGAGCAAATATCTGGAATTCAACACCTCGGGGGAGATGGCAGACTGTTCGTAACAGTCCAGCCCGCTTTGCGCGAAGGCTGCTAATCCAGAGCAAAAGCAGGGGCTGGGCGCACATTCCATGCGAGCCTAGGAGCCTGCGACTGGCTGTATGCATACAGGCGCTTGCGACTGGACAGCTACGATTGTTCTATCATTTCAATGCTGACATTACTTGACATATGATTCCTGGTCTTTTCTTATGTGCTTTTGTCTGTTGATGATTGGAGGATCATACAATGACTGAAAACCAGGACTTTCATAAAGGGATCTCTCTGCGGTTGATTCATCTATGTCTGACCATCGGGGTGTTGGTGATCGCTGGCGTGATGCTTTTTCTGACCTATCATTTGTCGATCAGCTTCCGCAGACTGGCGGAGGCCGCTGAGCAGCAGATCGGTCTGAGAAAAGACGCCAGAGAGCTGATGGATGCTTCAGACTACCTGACAGAAAAGGTTCAGCGCTTTTCCATTGATGGAGACCTCATCTTTCTCCAGGAGTATTTCGAGGAGGCCTATATCACCAACCACCGGGAGGAGGCCATCGAAAAAATGGGAAGTGAAATTGAGGGGGCCCGCGCGGTGGAGAATCTGATCAGTGCCATGGAGAAGTCCCTGGAACTGATGGAAATCGAGTATTATTCAATGCGCCTGGTGGTTGAGGCAAAGGGGTATACGGATGTTCCCTGGATTCTATTCTCTGTCGTGCTTTCCGAGGAAGATCAGAGCCTTTCGTCTGAGGAGAAGATGCAGCGCGCCACAGAGATCGTCCTGGGCGAGGACTACTACGAACTGAAAGAGCAGATCAGAGAGCACATACGGCATTGCCTGGATGAACTGGAGCAGATGGCCTATAGCACCGATGATGCGGCCATTGTCAGTCTCAAGGATGAGATGATATTGGTGCGTCTGATCATTCTTTTTCAGACTGCCGCGTTTTTGTTCATGTTCTTGCTGACCTCCCGGCTGGGGATTCATCCGATCCTGGACGCCGTGAACCGGATTAAGTCGGACCTGCCGATCCCGGAGACCGGCGCCAACGAGTTTCGTTATCTGGCTCATACCTATAATCAGATGTACGAGGTCTACAAACAGAGCCTGGCACGGCTGAATTTTATTGCTTCCCATGATGAGCTGACGGGGGCTTATAATCGATCCGGATATGAGCTGATCCTTAGCAGCGTAGACCTGGGAGACACTTACATGATTCTGTTTGATGTGGACAACTTTAAGACCATCAATGATACTTATGGGCATGAGACTGGGGACAAGGTACTGAAAAAACTTGTTCGCAGCCTGAAAAAAAACTTCCGCTCAGATGATTATATCTGTCGGATCGGCGGAGATGAGTTTGTTGTGCTCATGGCTCATGCCAGCGCGCAGCAGAAGAACCTGATCGCGCTGAGAATCGAGGAAATCAACAAAGAAATGTTGCATAGCGACGATGGACTGCCTGCCGTTTCAGTCAGCGTGGGAATCGCCTGTGGGAGCGACATGGAAGATGGCGAAGACTTATTCGAGAAGAGCGACAAGGCCATGTATCAGGCCAAGAAGAGTGGCAAGAGCACCTTTCATTTTGATCTCTCAGATTCTGAGTCTTCGATTTCAGTGGACTGAAACCGCTGCCCCAGGTATACCTGCAGCGTGATATTTAGCGTGAAAATGACGCGAGCGGGCATACTTGCCTGGGTACTCTGGGGGCCAGAAGCGCCTGGCCATTTCCTGGGCTGAGGGGATGACGCGGGGCTCTGATCCTGCATGGTGGGCATGGTGGGTATTCGATAAGATGTTGGTGATCTGAAACAGGAGGTGATTACTTGAGACAGATGACAGATCAGGGACAGAAGACCACAGGGACACGGGGAAGAGGCATTTTTTCAAAGCTGCGCGAGGTCTTCCGGAACATGGGTCCAAAGAGCGTCCTTGCCTCCACCATAATCTTCCTGCTGGCCTTGGCGACGACCTGTTTCGGCGGCTATCGACTGATAAAGACCACTAGGGAGACCATCGGTCTTCAGGGGCAGGTCAATGTCGTACAGTCGGCCAGGGCTTTTGACAACTTTCTTCTTGTGCGGAAAAATACGGTCCACCTGGCATCTGAGGTGGTGAGTGAGATGATCCGGGAGGGCATACCGACCAGCGAGATTCTGAACTATCTGATCAGTCAGTCCCTCAGTATCAAGAAAACCATCGACAAGGACTACACAGGACTTTACGGATGGATCAATGAAGAATACTGCGATGGGATCGGCTGGGTTCCGGATGAGAATTATATGCCGGTGGAGCGCCCCTGGTATCTGGAGACCATGGCGGATAACAGTGAGGTGACTTTCGTCAGACCTTATCTGGATGATCAGACGAAAACGGTCCTCACCACGATGGCATGCAAACTCTCCGATGGAGTGAGTGTTCTGGCCCTTGACGTGCCCCTTAAGAGCATTCAGAGCATTACCGAGGAGATTGCCCAAAAGACACTGGGCGGTTTTGGCATTGTTCTGGATAAGACCGGGCGGGTGATTGCCCACTCGGACAGTTCGGAGCTTGGAAAAGATTATCAGGAGGAGACGGGGACACTTGGCGCTGCTCTGGTGGATCGACTCTTTCGAGGCTCAGAGCAGCAGTTTGAGCTTTCCTTCGATGGGCAGAAGTATCTGGTCTTTGCGGAGACGATAGAAGGCGGCTGGCATGCGGTATCTCTGATCAATACCCGAATCATGCTGAGACCGGTGATGAGAATTCTGTCCATCCTGATGCTCTTTACTGTGCTGGAGGGTGTTTTTTTCATCTGGATCATCTATGTGCAGAACGAGAAGAAAATGGCACTGGCCTCCGCAGAAGCAGAACGGAGTGCGAACCGTGCAAAATCTCAGTTTCTCTCCCGGATGAGCCATGAGATCCGGACTCCGATCAATGCGATCATCGGTTTGGACAGCCTGGCGCTGAATGAAGAGAGCCTCTCGCCCCGCATCCAGGAGAAACTCAATAAGATCGGAGCCAGTGCAAGACACCTGCTCTCCATCATCAACGACATTCTGGATATGAGCCGCATTGAATCCGGAAAAATCGTGGTTCGGGAGGAAGCGTTTTCCTTCGATGAGCTTCTGGAACAGGTGAATATCATCATAGGAGGCCAGTGTGAGGACAGGGGCCTGACATACGAATGTATCAAGGAAAATTCTGTGGGACCGGTCTTTGTGGGAGATCAGCTGAAACTTCGGCAGATCATCATCAACATTCTTGGAAACGCGGTGAAGTTCACAGATCCTCCCGGTATGATCACCTTTCTCATACGGCAGGAGGCGGCAGCTGACGGTAAGGTTCAGCTTTTCCTTGTTATGAAAGATACCGGCATCGGCATGGATCCGGACTATCTTCCCAGGCTCTTTGATGCTTTCTCTCAGGAAGACGCGGGCAATACCAGCCGCTTCGGGGGAAGCGGGCTGGGCTTGTCCATTACCAGCAGCTTTGTCCGTCTCTGTGGCGGTGAGATCCATGTCGAGAGTGAAAAAGGCGTGGGCACAACCTTCAGGGTACAGCTTCCCTATAAACTGGGATCTGAGGCGGATCTGCCCGTGAATTTCATAAGACAGACCGAAGAGGCCAAGACGCCTCAGGGAGCGCCCGGGAAAAAAGAGGGAAGCGAAAGAATCAAAGGAATCGAGGAAAACAAGGGGCTTCAGGGAATAGAGGAAAACAAGGAAATCGATTCGCCTTCAGAGTCCTTTTCTGAAATGACATCCATCTCAGGGATGCGTGTACTGATCGCGGAGGATCAGGAGATGAATGCCGAGATTCTTATGGAACTGCTGGAGCTTGAGGATGTGAATGCTGAATGGGCCGCGGATGGGCAGCAGGCCGTGAAGATGTTCGAAAAGAGTGAAGTGGGACATTTTGATGTTATTTTGATGGATATGAGGATGCCTGTGATGGACGGGCTGACAGCAACCAGGATCATCCGAAATCTGGATCGGCCGGATGCAAAGATAGTTCCCATCATTGCCCTTTCCGCCAATGCTTTTGAGGAAGATGTCCAACAGTGTCTGGCATCGGGCATGAATATGCATCTGGCGAAGCCTGTGGAGTTTGCCTTGTTGAAGGAGGCATTGGTCAAAATGAGGAAGAAGGATCGGTGACCCGGGCTCAGAGGGCTTCGCAATACCTTCGGGCGTGAGAATCTGCGTGCTATA
>CADBUA010000184.1 GCA_902797665.1 uncultured Lachnospiraceae bacterium
CCGGCATCAGGAGAACGAAGCCGTCCTTGTAGCAGCGAAGGTCAAACAGGGTGAGACAGGAGGTGTCCGGAACCATGTAGCCATAATAGTAATCATTATAGCCATCCAGGCTGTAGACATTCGTCCGGGAACTGATCCGGTAATTGAACAGTTTTGCCTTGTCCTCCATCTTTGCAGCCTTGAAAAGGCTCACAGCATCCCCGGTATCCACGCTGCGCTTTCCGATGGGGAGCGCCATCTCCGAGAGATGTTGCATCTCCGCCTTGACCTCATCGAGAAGTTCCTGCGTCAGAGGTTTTTGCGCATTGTCCACTGTACAGAAAAGGCCATCTGAGACAGCAAAGCGGATCCAGATGTGGACATCCATGCTGCAGCCGCAGACCTTCTGGAAGGCCCGGAGCATCAAAAGACAGAGGGATCTGGCGTAAGTGTCATGCCCTTCCTTGTCCTTCAGCGTCAGAAAAGAGAGCTCGGCGTCCTCATACAGTCTGTAGCGCAGCTCTTTGAGTTCATTGTCCCCTTTCCGGGCAAGGAGAATGCGGGGTTCTTCGCTCCTCTGAAAGGCTGATGCAATCTCTCCCAGCGTTGTTCCCACCGGAAATGCTTTTGTGACACCATTCACTGTTGCATTGATCATCTGATTGCTGTCAGTCATCTCTCCCTCCTTCTTTGCTTTGTATGTCTGATTGCCCTGCTGCAAAGGTATCGGTCTCTATCCCCAAGGTTTCAGACTTTTCTCAGTTTGAAGCCATCCCTTTTTCATTTATTGTAACTGTCCAGTCGCAAGCGACTGTAGACATCCGGAAGGCTTAGGCTCCTGCGCCCGCATTGAAAATGCGCCCGGCCTTCGCTTTTGAACTGTATCCCTCGCTTGGCCGCAAGCGGCCAAAGCGGACTGGACAGTTTCCATTTATACCGGGAACCATTCAAATTTGCCAGCTGTTTCACCGTGCCTTCTCGCGCCAGTTTTGTCGCAGATTCTCGCGCTCGCGGGTATATTTCATCTGGTTAAAGGGGTTTGAAAGAGGTTCTTCCCGCCGCTTCCCTGTTGAGTCTCAAGGCGTGAAGACAGTCCTCTCGCTGGGCGGCGGCCTTTTCACTCACCGACTTCTGGAGACCCGCAAAGGCTTTCAGAAGTGTTCCCCGCTCAAAACTCAGATAGGACCGGAGGATCGGATGCTGCATCTTCAGAAGAGATGGCCCATATTTGACCTCCAGCTCCCCCAGATGCATTTCTCCGCGCCGTGCCCGCATCATCGGATAGTACTTCCCATCCTCGAGCACCATGTCTTCCCATTCGATCCGGAAGAAATGGTCCGCCAGATATCTCCGGACTTTGGAGACTTCCGACTGCGGCTGAAGGACAAGTTCGGAGATCCAGGCTCCCTTCTCCGCCGAAGAAAGCCCGTCCCTGATCTTCCCGGGCGGCAGAAACAATCTCTCCCCACCCTCCAGAATTCTTACCATCAAGGCGCCTCCCATACCCGCGATGAGGACAGTGTCAACCTCCCCGGGCATAAGGTGTTCCATCCCGTCGGAGAGACGCGTTTGGATTCTATCCTCCAGCCCTGCAATCCGGATATGCTCTCTTGCCCGGTTGAGCGGTCCTTCCCGGACATCCATGGCGATGGCCATTGGAATCCTCCCGCTCTCGACAAGACTGATCGGGACATAGCCATGGTCGGTCCCGATATCTGCCAACCGTTTCCCGGGGCTGACCAGAGAGGATACCGCCTGAAGTCTTTTTGACAGAGTCACGTTTCACCTCCCTCTGTATGTTCTATACCAGCATGCCATGTACATAGATATATTTTACCTGTACAGTCGCAAAGGCCTGCAGGCATTCGGTAAGGCGCAGGCCCCTACGCCCGTATGAAATATGCGCCCGTCCTTTTTTGTTCTGTATCCTCACGCTCAGCCCAAACTGCGTAAAGCTGACTGGACAGTTATGATATATTCTGCCTGCAGAAAGATAAAAGCAGATCTTCCGATCTTCCTGTCCTCTCCTTCCACGAAGTCTCCTCAATGCATTTATGACTTGAAGAGCAAAAATGAGACAGAAGAGTCGCGAGGCGACACGGAAATGCGTATAGCCGGGAGGCGGCCAGGAGCGCGAAACGCGGAGCGTGCCGAGGGCGTCCTTTCTGGACCATAGTCATTTATTCGCTCAGCGGTATCTGGATCTTTCTCAGCTCCTCCAGCTTCTTCTGCCGCGCCACCGCCCCAGAAAAGCTCTTATCCCCAGGCGCTGCCTCCAAAACCTTGCGGAGCGCCTGCGCGACGCCCTTCTGACGTTCCATATCATTCTTGACAGGCGGCAGAGTGTGAAAAACCTCAGCGATCTTCTGCTGATCTTCCGGGCTTTCAAAACGGCTCAGAATGCTGGCCTGATCGACCGTGCCGGACTTCTCCAGCATCTCGTAGATCAGCTGGGCCAGGCGGCCAGACAACCCTTCTCCGAAATCTTCGGGAGCCAGGTACTTTTTGACCACTGGAAAAATCGCAGGGTACTGGGTCAGGTAATTCAGGAGGAGGAATCTGGAGGCATTCTCCCCCTGCTGCCGGACGGACCCCTCCCGATTCGCCCGGACTGCGGTCCTGGGCTTCTGGTACATGTCCCCGGTTCGCTCATCCTCATAGAACTCGGCGGGGATGCTGAAATACTCCGTCTCCTCCTCAAAGCCGTCCGCCTCCCCGCCGGCCTCATTGGCGAAGCTGGCATAATAGAGGTCCTCCGGATTCTCCTGATCGGGTCCTGATCCGTTGCCAGTCTGTTCTCCCGGGCTCTTCCGGGATCCCTTTTCTAACTGCCGCTCCCGGACTCTCCCGGGATCCCGCCCTTCTTCAGCTGCCTTGTAGCGGGGGCTCTGCTGGCCAAGCATGAGCTTTCTCACAACCATTTCCCGGAGCGCGCCCGGATCGGTGAAGAACTCCCGTGCGGCGGTATCAATGTAATTCTGACGCTCCATCTCCAGTTTGAAGGATGCAATCAACTCCGCGACAGCGTCAAAGAAGGCAGTCTTTCCATCGGGATCCGACAGGTCATATCCTTTCTTCAGGACCCCGCATTCAAAGAGGAAGGCATTCTGTCCTTTGGAGAGCCGCTCTTCAAAGGCTTCCTTTCCTTGTGCCTTGATGAACTCATCCGGGTCTTTATAGGGATCCAGCTTCAGAATCGAGGGAGTAATCCCCTCCGCCCGCAGCATGGGAATGGCCCGCATAGCTGCCGCGACGCCTGCATTGTCCGAGTCATAGGAAAGGATGATTTTTTTCGTGTACCGGGAGAGAAGCTTTACGTGTTCCTTCGTCAGCGCTGTTCCCAGGGAAGCCACTGCATTGCTGAAGCCCGCCTGATGCATGGAGATCACATCCATGTAGCCCTCACATAGGATCAGGTTCTCCCTGCGGGAGCGCCTGGCCGCATTCAGAGCATAGAGATTCCGGCTCTTGTCAAAGACCGGGGTGTCCGGGGAGTTCAGATACTTGGGCTTGGCATCCCCCATCACACGCCCGCCAAAGCCGATCACGTGATTGTTGATGTCAAGGATGGGAAAGATCACCCGGTCCCTGAACTTGTCGTAGATCCTGCCGTGCCGCTCATCCACGTTCATAAGACCGGAGCGGCGAAGAAGCCCGTCAGAGACTCCTTTGGATTTCAGGTAGCGGTAGAGATAATCCCAGGCCTGGGGGGCATAACCCAAAGCGAAGCTTTTCATCGTTTCGTCCGTGAGCTGACGCTTCCTCAGATAATCCATGCCCGCCTGCCCGGCATGGGACCTGAGCATGTAGTAGAACCAGTTCGCAGCCATCTTGTTGAGATTCAGAATCTCCTGCTTTTCGCTGCGCTGGCGTTTTGCCTCCGGCCCGGCATCTGTCTCCGGCAGCTTGATCCCAGCCCGCTGTGCCAGCGCCTGGACCGCCTCCCGGAAGTTCATGTTGTTGTACTCCTCCATAAAGGTGATCACGTTCCCACCCTTATGGCAGCCGAAGCAGTAAAACATCTGCTTCTGCCCGCTCACCGAAAAGCTCGGCGTCTTTTCATTGTGAAAGGGGCACAGGCCTACATAATTGCTCCCCTGCTTCCTGAGCTGGACACTCTGACCGATCACATCCACGATATCATTGGCGCTGCGCACCTGGTCGACGATTTCTTCCGGATAGTACAAAATAGCCCCTTCCTGCGAGTGAAAACAATATGCTGTTTAAAGCATTTTCAATACTATGTTTGCATGCAAAGCGATTATACTCGTGACCAGAAAACTCTGACTTGTAAAGTCTCAGGCCGCGGGATATGCCCGCTCGCGCCAGTTCTATGCAGATTCTCACGCTCACGGGTATAAATGACCGCAGTCCAGAAAAGTCTCCCATGGCTGCTTCCGCGCTGCGCACTGGCATTCGCCTGCCCAATATTCGCCTTCTCGCACCTCTCTTGACGCTTATCTCTCTATTGGGGCTTCAAAAGAGCTTCGCCATCCACTTTCGAAGGGGTTCATATGTCGGGCAAAGCTGTCTCCCCGGAAGCGCTTCAGGGCTTTCCCCAACTCACCGGAACATAGATCTCCTCAAATCGGGCAATCGAATACTGATCCGTCATCCCGGCAATGAAATCACAGACCACCCGCTCTTCTTTCTCTCCTCTCTCCCGGATCAGACGGATATATTCTCCCGGCAGCCTTTCCGAATGCTCCACATACCACTGATAGAGCATGGAGATCATCTGCACAACTTTTTTGTCCTCCGCCTTCGCGGCACTGTTCCGGTAGACATTCTCAAACATAAACTTCCGAAGCTCCAGCATGGGCTCTTCCATCTCCGGCGACATGCAGATGTCCCCCCGTTCCCGGCTCGTATAGATCACGTCATGGATCAGGGTGTTCAATCGTTCCCGGGTCGTATGTCCCAAAGCTTCCCGGAACCTTTGCGGGATATCTTCCTCCCGGAGAATACCGGCTCTCTCCGCGTCGTCGATGTCATGGTTGATGTAGGCAATCTTGTCGGAGTAACGGACGACCTTTCCTTCCAGCGTTGCGGGATGCCCGGAAGTTCGGTGGTTCAGGATGCCGTCCCGGGTCTCCCTTGTCAGATTCAGCGCTTCCAGCACGTCCACGACGCGGAGGCTCTGTTCCGAATGCACAAAGCCAAGAGGACAGACCTCATTCAAAGCCTTCTCTCCGGCATGTCCGAAGGGCGTGTGACCGAGATCATGGCCAAGCGCTATGGCATCACACAGATCGTCGTTCAGCCGGAGAGCCTTGGCGATGGTCCGGGCCAGCTGGGACACCTCCAGCGTATGGGTCAGCCGCGTCCGGTAGTGATCCCCCAGCGGACTGATAAATACCTGGGTTTTATGCTTGAGCCTGCGGAAGGATTTGCTGTGCAGAATCCGGTCCCGGTCCCTCTGAAAAGCCGTCCGGATGTCGCATTCAGTCTCCGGCTCCAGCCGTCCTTTGCTGTCCTTCGCGTGAGACGCGAAAGGACTCAAAAGCAGCACTTCCCGTTCCTCCGCTTCCTCCCTGATCGTCAGCGCCATTTCTCCGCTCCTTGGCCCTAATCCCTATAATCCTTCCAGCAGGGCCCGCACAGGAGCCCGGCCGGGTTCTGTCTATAACTCCAGCCAGGCAGTTTCGAGCGACATATGCGCCTCATCAAAAATGGAGAGCGCAGCATGGAAGCAGCCGTGTAAGTTCTTTCTGGACTGTAGTCATCTTTTTCCCCGGTTTTCCCCGGTAAAGCTTCCGGGGGACCCCAACGGGCCCCCCGGAAGAGATTACCTAAAGCATGATTTTCCAGACACTGCTCCAGGAGGACCGGTAGGTCGCGTTCATGTAGCGGAGCCTGATATAGTAGGTCTTTCCCGCGGTCATTGTGCCGATGGAGATCTTCTCCGCGGCATTGTCCACCTTGCCCTGCATGGTCCCCGAGATAAAGGCCGGGTCCGTGGAATACTGCAGCTCGTAGCCGCTGCTCCCCTGCGCCATCAGCTTATTTCGCTTTAGTGAAACGATCACCGTGTCTCCATTCCGGCTCACGGAGGAAACCACCGGCTTCTGCAGATCAATCAGGAAGGTTGTGCTGCCCTTCTTCCCTTTGTACTTGTTCTTCCCGGTCGCCGTGACCATGGCAATACCGGCATTCACATTGTTCTCGTAGCGGATCGTGTAATAATTCCGGCTCAGCTTCTTTCCCTTGAAGCTGACAGTGACCTCCGGCTTTCTGGCCTTGCCCGTATAGTAGACTCTGGCAGCAACCTTCAGTGTGAGATCGTTCCCCGTAATCACCGGTTCGATGACTGCTCCTGAGGGGTTTCCGGTCTCCAGAGCCTTGCGGATCGCGTCGTACTTCTCCGAGTTGATCTCCGGAATCAGCGTGTTGTAAGCGTTCAGAACCATCGCCCCATCCAGGTAAACCTGACCTGAACCATACTGATCCCGGATCTTTGTGTAGGCGGCTATCAGCTTCTCAAACTTCGCGTTGATCTGAGCGAAAGCCCGGAGAAACTCATGGTTTGCCATGACCGCCTCATAGACGTTCACCTGGTTGGTCTGAGCGAAATACAGGTAGTGGAGCGTATAGTACTTGAACTCCGCAAACGCCACCATGTCATTTGCGCATTCATTCCAGTAGCTGTGCCAATCCGCCTTCGTCTCCGCATGCTCCTGGTAGTAAGGCAGGAGGGACATGCTCGTGTTCATCCCCCAGCAGTAGGCTGCGAATTCGTTCAGGAGACCGTAGACCCCCAGCGTGTTGGCGCTGACGTTGGAAGCATTGGCGCCAATATAGGTATCATAACGGAATGTCCGGTACACCAGTGGAACAGCAACTGCCATCTGACTGCTCGGGAACACCTCCGTGTAGGGTACAACGATATACTTCGAATTTCCCGTATAAATCGCCATACAGTCCGTATTCACACGGTTGTGGGAGAA
>CADBUA010000185.1 GCA_902797665.1 uncultured Lachnospiraceae bacterium
ACGATAAATGGATCGCATGGATCAAAGAACTTCAGAATCTTTCACAGTGTGCGCTGGCTTACTGCAAGGACAAATACGATATTGAGCGCTTTGAGCGCATTCGGGAGATCTCGGCTGAAATGGCTGCCGAGATCAGTGACCGGCCGCTGGAAGAGATCAAGGCGTCTTTCTGCGCAGGCACAGGATATCAGACCCCCAAGCTCGATACCAGATCCGCTGTTTTCCGGGACGGAAAGATCCTGCTGGTGCAGGAAGAAGATGGCAGCTGGGCGCTGCCAGGAGGATGGGTCGATTTTGACCACATGATTCGATCGAATGCTGCCAAAGAAGTTCTGGAGGAAGCAGGGGTCCACGCAGAGCCGCTCCGCGTGATCGCCTTATTTGATCATAACAAGAGGAACGGAACCTCTTACCCCAGTAATATCTGCTCAGTGTTTGTACTGTGCAGATATATCTCCGGCGATTTCCGGCCGAACCTGGAAACGATCAGCTGTGGTTTCTTCGGCCCGGATGAGCTGCCGGAGCCGCTTGCAGTAAAGAAGACCAATCAGGAACAGATCAGAATGTGTTTTGAGGCTGTTGAAGAAGAGAACTGGAAAGTGATTTTTGACTAAAGAAGTGCAAACGACCCCAGAGGTGATGTGCACCCGGGGGTGGCTTTTCAGCACTTCCTGCCGGAGCACGTTGGGCAAGATCGACTCTTTTTTGGGTGGTAGCCACTTTGAAACTTGGAAGTGTAGCATGGCTTGTCAGCAATTCAGTCAAGAAACAGCGATTCAAAAAAAGGAAGGGAAGGGTATGGCTATTAAATGGGGTGTGCTGGGAACAGCGAACATTGCCGGAGGGTGCACGATCCCCGGCATGATGGATGCGGAAAACTGCGAATTGTATGCGATCGCAGGAAGGAATGAAGACAAGGTAAGAAGCTACAAAGAAAGGTTTGGATTCGCCAGGTCTTATATCGGGTACGACAAGCTGCTTCAGGATCCCGACATTCAGGCGGTCTACATTCCTCTACCGAACAATCTTCACAAAGAGTGGGTCATAAAGGCGCTCAGGGCGGGCAAGCATGTGCTGTGTGAAAAACCGCTTGCACTCAATGCAAAAGACGCGAGAGAAATGTTTGAGGAAGCGAAAGCGAATGGGGTGTTTCTCATGGAAGCGTATGCTTACCTGCACACTCCCTATATCGCATCGCTGAAGGAAGATGTAAAGAGCGGGCTGATCGGAGATGTGGATTATATCGAAACGGCCTTTCTGACGCAGGGGTATAAGGATGATATCCGTCTGTACAAAGAGATGGGCGGCGGCGCGCTTTATGACCTCGGATGTTATTGCACTACCCTGATCCTGTCTCTTTTGGACTCACAGCCGGAGTATGTTATGGGGAGCGCCGAATACAATGAGTTTGATGCGGATCTCTTTACTTCGGCCATCATGAAGTTCCAAAACGGGACGAGGGCGGCATTTACCGTGGGAATGATGCTTGGCCTTGGAGAGGATTCACGAAAAGACAGGCTTTATATTCACGGCACGAAAGGATATATCAATTCCGATGTCGAATATAACCAGGCAGGGACTCTTTGCTACACCGTTGTATCACAGGGCAAGAGGATCGAGAAGACAGTAGAAGTCCGGCAGAACTATACCCTCGAGGTGGAGCAGCTGGGACGCTGCATTGAGGGGCAGGATACGCCGCATGTTACGGAGGCGTTTTCTGTCAGGAACGCGGAGCTGATGGATATGATCCTGGAGCGGATCGGATACTGAAGTGCAAGCGACCCCAGGGGTGATGTGCACCTGTGAACGACAAATGACCTCAGAGGTGATTTGTTAAGAGGTGATTTGTTAAACGACCCCGGCAGCAGGGGGTGTCCATCAGTCAGTCAAATAAGCTGTCTGTCAGTTCTTAACCATCCTCACCATTTACAACAGTATATTAAAGATAAAGTACGAAAAGAATGGGAGGAAGAGAGAAATGACAATGTTAAAAAAGAATGATCGCAAGAAATTCCTTTTGACGATGTATCTGATTCTCAGCATCACAGTAATGCCCCTTGCACCGGTGCATGCCGCAAATAGTTCAAATTCGAGAGCTGACTATTTTGAATTCGAAGGACATTTTTACGATATATTGACTGCAGATAGTTCCGAATGCCTGACATGGGATCAGGCAAGGCAATTATGTGAGCAGGAGAATGGTCATCTGGTCACTATTAACTCCAGGGAAGAGGAGGATTTCGTGTTCTCACTGACGATGGATCGCGACCTGATGCAGGATTGGGACGGCGACGTTTACAATTACGCCTGGATCGGTGGTTTCAGCGAGGCCGGCAGCTGGAAATGGGTGACAGGGGAGAAATGGGACTATCCGGAGATCTTCGGCGGCGCTTTGGACAGTTTCGGCACTGACGTGGAGTTCATTGGGCTGTGCATAACGGGCGTGGGCTGGAACTGTGATATGGACCGCGAAGTCCGCGGGCATGAAGCGAATGAAGCATATCACTGCGCAATCGTATGTGAATGGGAGAACCCGTGCGGTCTTGTTATCGAACTGGACGAGTCAAAATACTGGGCATATACCGGTCAGGAAATACGCCCGGTCCCTGTTGTGAGAGATAAAGAGGGCACTGTTTTGACTGAAGGGAAGGATTATTCCGTCAGCTACCATAATAATGTGGATGCAGGAGAAGCGGAAGTGATCGTCACCGGAGAGGGAGAGTTTATGGGAAGTGTGAAGAAAGCCTTCCAGATCCATCCGCGGGATATTTCCGAATGCCTTGTGGAGCTGCCGGACGGCAGCGAATATCCCTATACCGGGGAGCCTGTCTTGCCGCCGGTAAAAGTTTCTTACAGCGATTTTGTGATCCCGTATCTGCCGGAGCTGACTTTTGACATGGACTATAACGGCGTGAATCATACAGACAAAGGTGAAGTTACATTTACAGTCAGGGGGCAGGGGAATCTGACCGGGGAGACGCAGCTCACATTTGAGATCGTTGAAGCTTTTATGTGGCCGATCAAGGACTTTGCGGTCACACAGAAATTTGGGAATTACTCAAAGCGAATGGCAAAAAAAGGAAGACCATATCACAGCGGTGTTGATATGGTGGCGAATGACGATTGGACGATTTATGCCGCCGGAAACGGAGTTGTCGTCTATACCGGATCTTCCGAAGGGAACGGAAATCATGTGATCATTGAACACACCGTGAATGGTAAAACGTTCAAGTCCCTTTATTCGCATCTTAGCAAGATCGATTGCAGCCTTGGGAAGATAACCGCGGGGAGCAGGATCGGTGTTATGGGTAATACGGGAAACTCAACAGGAGCGCATCTTCACTTTACCTTTTTTACAGGGGCAAGTGATGACCCTTTGGGTTACGTAACTCGAAAGACGGATGGCCTGGTACTGCAGCACGGCAACTGTACCTTCTATGATCCAGGCTATGTGATTGAACACGGAAAGCTTCCTGACATGGAGTGAGGGAGTGCAAACGACC